>JALSSQ010000316.1 GCA_026984165.1 Sulfurovum sp. | reverse complement strand
TGTCTATGACTTTGCCAAAGCATTACAGGAAAAGATACTAAAACATTTTGATATTCCTGTTTCTATAGGTATCTCCAAAGCGAAATGGATAGCCAAACTTGCCACGGGGTCTGCCAAGCCTTATGGTTTGGATATTATAAAAACAGCTAATGAGCTTTGAAAAAGCATTTATAGTGTATACTTCTACTTATGCTTAAAGATACTTTATTCAAATTAACAAATCTCTATCAGATCGAGCCAAAGATGGTTGAAAAACTTTATCAAAGTTCTCGAATAAGTTTAGTGGGACTTCTACTGGCACTTTTTGTTACAAGTATTGTTTTGTATTCTCGTGTGGAACTTGATTTATGGATTGTAGTGACATATACGATTTTGTTGATTAGACTTTATTATGTATATACATATACTAAAGATAAAATACAATCTCATACCTATAGATGGTATATAAAATTTTTAATTTTGTCTTTGATGGCAGCATGGTTAATTTCATTTTTAGGCTTTTATTTTATTTTGCAAGTAGATCGTTATTTTCAACTTTTTATAGTTGCAATACTTTTAGGCATATCTTCGGCTACTTATGTACCTTTACGACATGATATACGTATTGCCATTGCTTATACGAGTATCATTTTTATTCCATTGATTTTTTCATTATTGTTTTTAGATACAGGATTAAAAAATTATGCGCTTTCTTTTTTACTTGCAATCTATTATCTTGGACTCATTGGTGCGTTAATAAAGCATTATCAAAATGAAAAACAATATAAAAATGCAAACTTTGAAAAAAATCAATTAAAAAATATTTTTGAAGAAGCACCTCTAGGTATCTTTTCTTATAATAACGAATTAAAAATTGTTGATGCAAACAAACAGATAAGCAATATATTTCAAAATGATAAAATAAGTTCTTATGAAAATTTTGATTTGCGAACATTAAAAGATAAAAATATGATAAAAGTTTTGGAAAAGACACTTTTAGGTGGGGCACAAACTTATAAAGGGCACTATTATTCTTTAAAAGATAAAGACTATTGGGTTCATGTAAATTGTTTTCCTTACAGAGATAAAGATGGAAATGTTATCGGTGCTGTTGGTATTCTTGAAGATAAAACAAAAGAGCATAAAGCCCGTAAAAAACTTGAATTTTTATCGACACATGATGTTCTAACTCCTTTACTTAATCGTAGAGGTTTTATAGAGTATATTGAAAAATTAGTACAAAACCCTCAACATGAAGCATATTATTCATTGCTTTTTTATCTTGATTTAAATCAATTTAAAGGTATCAATGACTCATTAGGGCATGCAGTAGGGGATGAAATATTACTTGCTATAGCAGGAAGGCTTCTTGGTTTATTAGGAAATGAATCAACAATCTGTAGACTTGGAGGAGATGAGTTTGTTGTTGTTGTCTCCTATGTTGCACATGAAAAATCATATGCAGAACTTGAAGCAGATAATTATGCAAAAAAAATACTTAGTGTTTTTGATGATTATTTTGTGGTAAATAATATTCATTTATATGTAAAATCAAGTATTGGTATTGTATTGATAGAGCCAGAATATACCAATACTAAAGAAATCATTAGACGGGCAGATATGAGTATGTATCAGGCCAAACATACATACAAAGATGTTGTTTTTTATAATGAGGAGATAGACCAAAAACAAAAGGATCTTTTTGCTTTGCAGCATGATTTGGCTTTTGCAATACAAAAAAATGAATTTGAACTTTTTTATCAACCTATTTATTCATTAGAGGATGATAGAATACATGCAGCTGAGATGTTATTGAGATGGAAACATCCAGATCATGGTGAACTTTCTCCTGATACTTTTATTCCTTTAGCCACTAAAGCAGGACTCCTGTCAAATATTACATGGTGGATACTAGAGAAGATATGTGAAGATATTGACCAATGGAAAAAAGAGGGCAAATGGAATTTAAATTATGTCTCTATAAATGTAAGTGCACAACAACTTGTGGAAAATAATTTTACTAAAAAATTTATAGATATACTTGAAAAATATAAACTAGATACACACAGCATTGTTGTTGAAATTACAGAACAGTCACTGATTGATAATTTCGAGTATGCACAAAATATTATTGACAGTTTACGTATTAATGGTATTCGCTGTTCAATCGATGATTTTGGTACAGGATACTCTTCGTTGTCTTATCTTAAAAAACTTTCTTTTGATACATTAAAAATTGATAAAGAATTTATTCAGGAAGAAACAGAAGACAAAGTATTGTTATCTTCTATTTTTGACATTGCAAAATACTATCATTATAATATTATTGTAGAGGGTGTTGAGAATGAAAGTCAAAAAGTTTTACTGAAAAGTTTTAATCATAAAATCTTTTATCAAGGTTATTTGATATCCAAACCTTTAAAGAAAGAAATTTTTGTTCAAAAATTTTTAACCTAATATTAAAAAACAATCTGCCCATCACTCTGCATACGTTTGATGATACCTTTAGCCATCTCATGTCCTTGATAGGCGGCTTTTCGACACCACTCTATCGCTTTTTCTTTATCTTCTTGACAGCCTAGACCTTGGTCATAGAGTGCTCCTAGATTGAACTGTGCTTTGGCGTTGCCGGCATTGGCTGCTTTAGAGAAGAGTATAAATGCTTTTTTATAATCCTGATAGACACCACGACCCTCTTTGTACATCGCACCAAGGTTGTTAAAGGCATCTATATTGCCACGTTTGGCAGCTTCTTCGTACCAGAAGGCTGCTTCAGATTCATTTTTTTCACACCCTTCACCATTTTCAAGCATGAGTGCTACTTCAAACTGAGCAAGTGGTACTTCTCTTGTAGCAGCCTCCAGATAGTACTCAAACGCTTTTTTGCTATCTTGTGGAACACCATGCCCTCTGAAGTGGAGAAAACCTAAATAGTAGTAAGAAGTAGGCTCTTTTTTGGCTTCTAGCGCTCTATAGAGCTCTAATGCTTTGTCGTATTCTTTTGCCAATAAGGCTTTGTATGCTTCTTGTATCATGTTATCCCTTTGTAGGTGCGACCACGTCGCACGTCAAATCTCAATATGAATAAAAGGAGATTTGATTGTATATATTATCAATTTTATTATGTCGTGTGACATGGTCACACCTACGGTTATATAAAATTATCTAACTCTGCGCTTACTTTTGCCATTTTATTGTTCGCATCTTCTAGTGCCTGTTTATTCTCAGCGATGACCGCTTCAGGGGCATTGGCTACAAATCTTTCATTGTTCAGCATGCCACTTAGTTTTTGTATCTCTTTTTCAAGCTTCTCTTTTTGGCGTGTAAGCTTTGTGATAATAGGTGTCATATCTATCTCACCTGTGGGCAGATAGACCTCCAAGTTATCAGACACATCGGTGATGCTGTCTGCTACTTTTGCATCGACAAATTCTATCTCTAGCACTTTTGCAAGTTTCTCTATAAATGGTTTAGCCATTTGGGTATCTATCTTAGCCGTTGCATCTAGTTTGATGTAGGCTTTGTCAATTTTGGAGTTCCCCATATCTATGACTACCTTTGCACGACGCAAGGCAGTGATGGACTCTTCGATGATAGCAAACATTTTTTCTGCCTCTTGGTCTTTGCTTATCTCTTTAGGAAAAGGTAAAACCATGAGTGACTCTCCCTCTTCAAGTGTCGTACCACTGAGTTTGTGGTAGAGGTGGTCAGAGATAAACGGCATAAATGGTGAGACCATCTTCAGTGTTTCTTTAAAGATGGCTCCAAGCTCAGGAATGCTCTGCTTGTCTGCCTTAGAGTACTCAATACCCCAGTCACAAAATTCGTTCCACACGAAGTTATAGAGTGCTTTGGCTGCGTCAGAGAAGTTGTAGGTATCCAGGCTATCTCTTACTTTTTCAAGCGCCTCAGCCAAGCGACTCTGCATATAGCGTCCAAGTGGTGTAACAACTTTTATTTCATTCAAGTCTTTAAATGTATCGACATTGAGTTGCAGGTAGTTCGTGGCATTATAAAGTTTGTTTGTAAAGTTTCTAAACTGCTCAAGGTTTTTTTCCCCCAGCTTAATGTCACGCCCTTGTACCGCAAGATACGCCAAGGTAAAGCGTATGATGTCTGCAGAGTGTTCTTCTACCATGTCAAGAGGGTCGATGACGTTGCCTTTAGACTTAGACATCTTCGCTCCATGCTCATCACGTACGAGGGCATGCATATAGATGTCTTTAAATGGGAGTTTGCCTTGAAAGTGCTCACCCATCATCATCATACGTGCGACCCAGAAGAACATAATGTCAAAACCTGTAATGAGCAGGCTGTTAGGGTAAAAGTCTTCCATGTCTGTGTCGTTGTAGGTCTCAGCCATTTTGCCATTGTTTCCCCAACCAAGCGGACTCATCGCCCATAAAGCAGAAGAGAACCACGTGTCTAGTACATCTGGGTCTTGTGTCATCTTTTTAGAGCCACATTTTGGACACGCTTCTGGAGCATCTGCTTTGTCTGCCCATGTATGACCACACTCATCACAGGTAAACACAGGGATGCGGTGTCCCCACCAAAGTTGACGAGAGATACACCAAGGTCTAAGCTCATCCATCCATGCGGTGTAAGAGTTTATCCAGTGTGCAGGATGGAAGTTGTTATGTTTTTTGGTCTCTTGGATAGAATTTTGGGCAATCTTCTCAGACAAAAACCATTGTGTAGAGATAAATGGCTCTACAATGTTTTTACAACGGTAACAGTGACCTACTTGGTGGACGTGGTCTTCTATCTTGACGATGTAGCCTTCCTCTTCGAGTTTTTTGACGATAAGAGGACGCGCTTCCAGCCGTTCTAAGCCTGCGAACTCTCCACAGTAGTCGTTGAGTATTCCTTTTTCATCAAAGACTTTAATCATCTCTAGGTTATGTCTTTGTCCTACTGCGTAGTCATTTTGGTCGTGTGCAGGGGTGACCTTTACCACACCTGTACCAAACTCCATATCTACATGTTTGTCAGTAATGACTTTTATCTTTCTGTCTGTCAGTGGAAGCAGTACTTCTTTGCCAACAATGTCAGCATAACGTGCATCATCAGGGTGTACCATAATAGCTGTATCGCCAAAGTAAGTCTCTGGTCTGGTAGTGGCGACTTCAAGCTCTCCTGAACCATCGGCAAATTTGTATATCATGGTGTAGAACTTACCATTGACCTCTTCATGTTCCACTTCGATGTCAGAGAGTGCGCCATCGTGTGTACACCAGTTTACCATGTAGGTATCTTGTGTGATTTGCCCTTCATTATAGAGAGAAACAAAGGCTTCTTTTACCGCTTCTTTGAGCCCCTCATCCATAGTGAAACGCTCACGTTTCCATGCAGGTGTGACCCCTAGCTTACGCATCTGATGTACGATATTGTTTCCACTGGTCTCTTTTTGTAACCACGCACGCTCTAAAAACTTCTCACGTCCTATCTCTTCTTTGGTAGTGCCTTCTGCCAAGAGTTGCTTCTCTACGATGTTTTGTGTCGCAATCCCCGCATGGTCAGTCCCTGGTTGCCAGAGTGTTTTGTACCCATCCATGCGCTTATAACGTGTAATGATATCTTGGAGTGTAAAGGTAAGGGCATGTCCTATGTGTAGGCTACCTGTGACGTTTGGAGGTGGCATCATGATGGAGAAGGTTTTACCTTCCTTTTGAATGGCTTTATTTCCTTCTATCTCAAAATACCCACGTTCTTCACAGAGTGCATAGTACTTCTCTTCGACAACTTTTGGGTTATAGCTTGCTTTTTTTTCTATAGTTTCGCTCATAGTCTCATCCTTTGAGGTCAGGTGTATGCATTTTTTACAAAAATTACAACACCAGACCCCTATCTAATATTGTCGCGATTATAGCGTAATGGTGCTTTTTGTTTTATGGAATAAGACTAAGCCAAATAAATCCATAAAATTCAGAACAAGCCACAATCATTGTATCTATTTCAAGAATTTCATAGATTTATTTGGACTAAGCTTCTTTTCGTGTAAGCATTTTTAAGACAATATACCCAAGTACACCAGAAAATAAAGAACCTAATAAGATAGCCAGTTTGTCTGCAAAGTGGAACATCTTGGTATCGTTGTAGGCTAATGAATCTACAAACAAACTCATGGTAAACCCTATACCTGTAAGCACGGCTACTCCATAGAGTGTTGACCATGTAGCGTCTTTAGGAAGGGAAGCGATGCCAAGTTTGATGGCTATCCATGAAAAACCAAAAACACCTACTTGTTTACCTATGAACAAACCAGCCATGATACCTAGTGGTACCGTACCAGCCATCTCTTCAAGTGAGATACCTCTTAGATCTACCCCAGCATTGACAAAAGCAAAGAGAGGAAGAATGAAAAAGGCTACCCAGTAGTGCAGGCTGTGTTCCATGTGGTGTGCCATAGAAAATGTTTTGCCATTTTCATCTTTGGAGTGCAGAGGTATCATGAATGCCAGTGCTACACCAGCTAAAGTGGCATGTACACCAGACTTCAGTACAGAAACCCACAGTATGATACCCACTAAGATATAGGCAGCCTGACGTGCCACGTTAAGACGGTTCATAATGAACAGTACAAGCAACGCAGCACCAGCAATACTGATAGACATTGTAGAGAGCTCTGAAGTGTAAAAAAGTGCGATAATCACAATAGCCCCAAGGTCATCGATTATAGCAAGTGCCATAAGGAAGACTTTGAGTGAAACAGGTATTCGGTTGCCTAAAAGAGACAATATACCTAGTGCAAAAGCGATGTCGGTTGCCGTAGGGATAGCCCATCCATTCATCTCAAACTCAGCACCCTTGTTAAAGGCTATAAACACAAGTGCAGGGACAATCATACCTCCTATGGCTGCGATACCAGGTAGGGTGATTTGTGAAAGTGAAGAGAGATGCCCCTCCATCACTTCACGTTTGACTTCTAAGCCAATGACAAAAAAGAAGATAGCCATTAGACCATCGTTCACCCAAAGCAACAGAGGTTTAGCGATGTGAAGTGCGCCAAAGCGTATCTCAACAGGGGTATGTAAA
>JALSSQ010000315.1 GCA_026984165.1 Sulfurovum sp. | reverse complement strand
AATGATACAGAGTGGGTTATAGGAGATGCTAGTATAGTTTCTGTAGCCAATGGCATAGTAAAAGCACTTAAAGAGGGAACAACGACTTTACAGGCTAAGTATGAGGGTAAGACATCAGATACTCTTAATATTATAGTCTATAAAGAAGTAAACGGATATAGACTTCCCCCTGAGCCAGATGAAACACTTAATAACAGCACCTTGCTTGGGATTGACGAGAATGGGAATGGGGTGAGGGATGATGTGGAAATATATATTATCAAAAGATATGCACAAGACCCAAAATACCCAAAAACAAAAACAGCTATAGCACTTCAGTATGCATGGGCTTCTCAGAAGATATTAGAAAGTCCTACGATGGAGAGTAAGAAGTATATTGATGATGCTTTGGATTGTGAGTCTTATTGGATAGATACTAAAACTAAGAATATGTCAGGATTTGAATATGTTCAATATAGTGTAAAACATGGAGTGTTTAATAATCCTAAAATAAAAGATAAAATTTATAATACCAGAGAGCGTATTGAGCAAAAATTTAGATTTAATTCTGCTTTAAGTGGTAATATTTTTAATGGGAGAAAAAAGAGTATTAATAGCTGTCGTACAAATATAGACGAGATAGGAGAGTAAAATGAAAAATATGTTAATGATAATATTAGTATTTGTGAGTTTTTCTTTGTTCTCTAATGCAGAAAATATTAATGAATGCAAAACAGATATTTATTACGGAAATGGAGTATGGAATGAATATGAAGATGCAGAAAAAAGTAAAGATAGATTACAAGGAGTAATTGAAAGAGAAATAATTAGATATGAATTACCCTTACAAAAGAAATACGGGAAACTAAAACTAGCTTACAACTGGGGTCAAGGAACCTTATTGGATGTATTGGAAACCTATTATCAACTCAGAGAAGCAGGGCAGTTAGATGGGGTTGGGTTTTATACTGCCATAGCGGCATTAACTGTAGAACTCCCACATATCACACTTGGTGCTATTGCCACACAAAAACTTATGGAGCCATTTACTAAAGATTGGGAACAGGGCAATGTAGATGAAATGTGGAATTACCACTATTACCCCGAGAGTTTTAAGTTGGGGCATAGAGTTCTTTTGGTCTCTCATTCACAAGGCAATCTTTTTGCAAACCGCATCTATGACACCATAAATCCAACAGGATACAAAAGATACTTTGCCAATGTGCAGGTAGCATCTCCTGCAAGTGAAGTCAAGGCAGATGAAGTTGGTAAAGGTGCACATGTTACATTATTTGGAGATCCTATTATCAACCCTATCCCAGGGAGTATGTCTGGAAATGCCAATGGTTCACCTGGGCATGCATTTGTAGAAGCATATTTAGCTCAAAAAGACCCATACGATAAAATAGTAAGCAGAATAAAAGCAGTGTTGCCAACCTTGGATGTTGAATTAACACAATGGGACACTGAAGGTGAACCGAGTAACAAAAGCACTTGTGAAGAAAAAGTGAAAGTAAAACATCGTTTTGATTTAGCAGTAGATATGCCATTTGACGTTTATCCTTTCAATCTATCCAAAAAACTCTACCAAGTCAATGAAAAGTGGGTCAAGGCATCTTGTGGCGGAAACAACATCTTAGACCAATGGGATGGAAAGAAAGAGAATGAGTGTTGGATGATTGATAATCCTGAAGAGGAGAAGATCGTAGCAGTAGATAATATAGTTGGAAAATTCTATATACATTATAAATATAGTTATTCTACACAAATGTTCTCACTTTCTGGATATACAAATGAAGAATTTAAAACTTTAGAAGGCTGTGATGGTTATGGTTTTGGATATTATGGAAGTGTAAAGATTATTGATATTATGCTGAACTATACACCTGAACAAAATAGATTTTATTTTGTAGATAATTATCATCCTGATTCATTAGGATGCGAACTCACAAAACTTAATAAGAATTGGGAAGATATTGATAAAATAAGAAAAGGAACGGTAAGAAGAGAGTATGCTGATGGTAAAGAACATGCATATGTTGAATATTTAGTAGACTTTAAGTAAGTTTAAACATTCAGTAAAATATAGGGTGATTAATTCACCCTATACTTATCTTTGGCTTTTTTAAAATCCATATCAGAAAAAATCAAGAAATATTTCGGTATAATCCTCCTCCCTATGACTATAGGTATAGGAAACTGCGCGAAGAATCTTTGATTAATTGTGCACCGATTACTCAAGGGTTGGATGGCGAAACTTCAGCTATCCACGCAAAATATAGGGTAGAAATGCCTAGGTGCAAAAAATTTTAGGAGTCACTATGAAGGTTAGACCATCAGTGAAGAAAATGTGTGATGATTGTAAAATCATTAAACGCAAGGGTATCGTACGCGTGATTTGTAAAAATCCAAAACATAAACAAAGACAAGGATAAACATGGCTCGTATTGCAGGGGTTGATTTACCACAAAAAAAGAGAATGGAGTATGCACTTACTTACATTTATGGTATTGGTTTAAAAACATCAAGAGATATTCTTGATAGAACAGGTATTGATTATAACATTAGAGTTCATGAACTTACAGATGCACAAGCGGCATTGATTCGTAATGATATTCAAGAGAATGTCATGGTTGAAGGTGATCTTAGAAAAAAAGTAACTTTAGACATTAAAGCACTTATGGACTTAGGATCATACAGAGGATTGAGACACAGAAGAGGTCTGCCAGTTCGTGGTCAAAAAACAAAGACAAATGCGCGTACTAGAAAAGGTAAGCGTAAGACTGTCGGCGCGGCGTAAGGAGTGAGGTAACTATGGCTAAGAAAAAAGCAAAAAAAAGTATAGCAAAAGGTGTTGTTTACGTAGCAGCAACTTTCAATAATACTGTCATTACAGTCACAGATGAAATGGGCAATGTTATTGCTTGGAGTTCTGCAGGAGCACTAGGGTTTAAAGGTTCTAAAAAGTCAACACCATTTGCGGCTACAGAAGCTGTACAAGATGCGATGACAAAAGCAATGGAACATGGTGTAAAAGAAGTAGGGATTAAAGTGCAAGGTCCTGGTTCTGGTAGAGATACAGCTGTCAAAGCAATTGGAGCAACAGAAGGAATTAGAGTAACATTCTTAAAAGATATTACTCCTCTTCCACATAATGGTTGCAGACCACCGAAAAAACGTAGAGTGTAAGGATAAGAAATGGCAAGATATAGAGGTCCGGTAGAGAGACTAGAAAGAAGACTTGGCGTTGATTTAGGATTAAAAGGTGAGCGTAGGCTTGCTGGTAAATCTGCATTGGAAAAAAGACCATATGCTCCAGGGCAACATGGTCAAAGAAGAACAAAGATTTCAGAATATGGTCTTCAACTTCAAGAAAAACAAAAAGCGAAGTTTATGTATGGTGTTTCTGAAAAGCAATTTAGAGCACTCTACAAAGAGGCAAACTCAAAAGATGGGAATACAGGTGCTATCCTTATTCAGCTTCTTGAGCAAAGACTTGACAACGTAGTATATAGAATGGGTTTTGCAACAACCAGAGCAGCAGCCAGACAATTTGTAAACCATGGTCACGTTCTTGTTGACGGGAAAAGAGTTGATATCCCTTCATATAGAGTAAAAGCAGGTCAAAAAATTGAAATCAGAGAAAAGTCAAAAACAAATCCTCAGATTTTAAGAGCCATCGAATTAACCAACCAAACTGGTATGGTCGAATGGGTTGACATGGACAAAGAAAAACTTTTTGGACTTTTTACAAGAATTCCAGAAAGAGAAGAAATCGCAATCCCAGTTGAAGAGCGTCTAATCGTCGAGCTTTACTCTAAATAATACATAAGTAAAGGCTATTAATGAGAAAAATTAAAGTTGCACCATTTATGCCAACAGAGGTGGAAGTCAATGAAGTAAGTGCCAATCGTGCTGAAATCATTGCTTATCCTTTTGAGAGCGGTTATGCTGTTACTCTTGCACACCCTTTAAGAAGACTTATTTTGGGTTCTTCTATCGGCTATGCACCTATATCTATCAAAATAGAAGGTGCAGCGCATGAGTTTGATACTATTAGAGGCATGCATGAAGATGTTGCTGTATTTATTATTAATCTTAAAAACATTCGTTTTAAAATTAAAGATGAAAGTGATAGGGTAGAGTTAAATTATAGTTTCTCTGGCCATAAAGAAGTGACAGCAGAAGATCTCAACAATGATCAAATAGAGGTAGTCAACGGTGATTTGCCACTTGCGACACTCAATGAAGATGCAGAATTAAACTTTACAGTGGTTATCTCAAAAGGTATTGGTTATGTACCAAGTGAAGATCTTAGAGATGATGTGGCTGCTGACAGTATTGCGTTGGATGCATTTTTTACACCTGTAAGAAAAGCAAATTACAAGATTGACCCTGTGCTTGTGGAAGATAATCCAAACTTTGAAAAGATTATTTTTGATGTAGAAACAGATGGACAAATAGGACCAGTAGAGGCATTTACTAACGCTTTGGAAGTAATGAATAAACAACTTTCTGTATTTAGTGGTGTTTTGGATGTAGATATATCTACTGCACCTATAAAAAGAAATAATGATGATTCAGAACTAAAACCGTTTATGCAGACTGTTGATAGTCTTGGTCTTAGTGCAAGATCATTTAATTCACTTGATAGAGCTGGTATTAAATTCCTTGGAGAATTGGTACTAATGAGTGAAAATGAGATTAAAAATATTAAAAATCTTGGTAAAAAATCTTTAGATGAAATCAATGAATGTCTTGAAGAGAATGGCTTTGGTTCCAACTATGAACTTGCAGAACACACAAGAGCAAATCTTGTAAAAAAAATAGAACAATTGAAAGTTTAAAACTTTCATTATCATAGATTTAAAAGGAAAATTATGAGACATAAGCATGGTTATCGTAAATTAAACAGAACGTCTTCTCATAGAGCGGCGCTTCTTAAAAACCTTTCTATTGCTTTGACAAAAGAGGGTAAAATTGAGACGACATTGCCAAAAGCTAAAGAGCTTAGAGCCTACTATGAAAAGCTTATTACAAAAGCATCTTCTGGTGACTTCAATGCACATAGAGCTATTTTTGCAATGTTACAACATAAAGAGACGACAAATACAATTGTCAATGAAATTGCTCCAAAATACGCAGATAGAAACGGTGGATATACTCGTATTATCAAAACACGTATGAGAAAAGGTGATGCAGCACCTATGGCAATTATCGAACTCGTATAATTGTTCCTGCTTTTTTAGTATTTCAAGGCTTTTGCCTTGAGTACACCTACTTTGAACCCAAAATATGCATTAAAAATCATCTATCTTCCGCAAAGCATTAGCACATGGGCATTCACAAATAATTATCAATTAACCTTTGGGTTAACCTTAAATTTTTTGCAAATACCCATGCACTAAGCCTTTACAGAATGTGAAATGATTTTAATGCATAATTTGGGTTTAAAAAACCCACTTTTTACTATTGACATAGAAACACTTTTATTGTATAACTCGTTTAATTAGTATAGTACACAAAGAATTTACTATGCTTTGGTTATAATAATATATATGAGTATCGATAGAGATACCATTAAGGAGAAAACGTGATTCCATTTACAGATGAAGAGTTGCAGCCAGCAGTTCAGAGCGTGATAGATAAGGTAAGACCTTCTATTCAATTGGATGGTGGAGATATTACATTATTAAATATTGATAATGGGAAAGTATATGTACAGCTACAAGGGGCATGTGTAGGATGTGGCAGTTCAGGGACTACTATCAAATTTGGTGTAGAAAGACAGATGCAAACACTTATTCACCCTGAGATTGTGGTGATAAATGTACCACATGGCTTTGAAGACAAATTGGATCAATTGGATTAAAGTTAAAATGGCAAAAATAAATCAGGATATATTATTGCAACGTGCAGAACGTGAATTTCTTCAGGGTAATTTCGAAAAAGCATTACGTAGTTATGGCTTGATATTAAAAGATAATCCTCTACTAGATGAAGCAAAAATAGGCGTTTATCTTTCTGATCTTGGGAGTGATAGTAAGGATGAAGCTCAAGCGCTTTTTGACTATTATCAAATTATTAAAGATGAAAAAGAAAATGCTGTTGATATTATCGATAAACTCATTGATTCTTTAGATACAACAAAGCAAAGTTTACACAAACTTCTTATTGATCCCATTGAAGAACAGCTTGAATATGGCGATGGTATTCGTTATAGCGATTTTTTAAAACTTGTTGAAGATAGAAAAAGCTTTAGAAAGGCATTTGAAGATATTATGTTTTCAACAAAAGTGGTTATCAGTGACAAAAAAGAGTTTATAGATTTTGTAACTAAGCTTTCAGAAGAAGGTTTTGATGAAATGGCATTAAGATATTTGGATGCTACATCTACTTTATTTGACAATGACCAAGATGTATTGGCACTTTATGATGTAATAAAAGGAAATCAATAAGTGAAAATTCCTTTTAACCAAAAGAAAGGATTTTCTTTCTTGAGTGACGATACAAGCACATTAGACAGCAATACACTTCTTTTAAAAACAGCACAAAATACCCCTTATTATGAAAAATTAGATATCAAACCAAAAAGTATTTCTCCATTAGAACTCATCGAAGCATGGACTCTGTCAGATATGAAAGTGGTAGGCGTTACAGGAACGAATGGTAAAACGACTGTAACCGCGGCTATTTATTCTTTTTTGCTTGATTTGGGGGGAAAGCCTGCCTTGCAAGGTACGCGTGGTCTATTTGCCCAAGAGAAGCGTATAGAAGAGAAGAGTATGACAACACCGTCTATCCTCGAAACACTACATAATATGAAACAAACACATGATTTGGGGTGTGACTACTTCATTATGGAGGTAAGCTCTCATGCTATAGATCAAAAGCGTATAGAGGGGCTTACGTTTGCACTGAAAGTCCATACAAATGTGACTTCTGACCATTTGGACTATCACGGTACAGTAGAAGAGTATAGACGAGTTAAGAGCCTTTTCTTTGCAGATGAATCACCCAAGCTACTCAATAAAGATGACATCAAAAACATTACTTACAATCCC
>JALSSQ010000314.1 GCA_026984165.1 Sulfurovum sp. | reverse complement strand
CAAGACTTTCAAAAGATATTGAAGGCTTTGATGAAAACCATAAATGGTTTTACTCAGAAGAGAGACTCTGTCGTGACTACTACAACTTTTATGAAAAGGTTGATAAAGATTCTGAAAGTTTTGATGAAGCAAAAGCGTATTTGCACTCAGTAGGAGAACTTGGGCGTAAACCTACCCCAACGTTTATATGGATCATGATTTTTACATTGGTGATTGTGGAAGCATTTGGTTTTGCCTATGTTTTAGCAGGGTTTACCATACCAGGAGCAAGTGAAGCGACACAACAAAAAGGAGCCATAGGCGTGGCTGCTATGTTGGCGATATTGCTTGTATGGCTTACACATATGACTGGGCAGGAGCTCCATAAAAATACCCTTATTAAAAAAATACGCCGTTGGTACAAAAATGACAATGCCGGTGGTACAAACTGGAGAGACCTCAAGCCAGATGAACAACTCATTACTATAGACAATACTTTTGATGATGAAAAATCTCCAAACTACATTAGGATGCTTAATCGTTTAGACGTAAATGATAAAGTACAAGCAACCTATACGAAGACCATTTTAACACTTATTTTTATTGGGGCAGTGGCTATAGGTGCAACCTATATCAGACACATTACCTTAGAAAATGAGATTGCTTCAGCACATGAAAGTGCTATCAATATCTTCAATGATGATGCTTCTCCATTTGGTGATGCAGGGGCAGATGATATGGGCGCGCTCTTTGGTGATACTTCCACAGATGATGCAGAAGATGACTTAGCCTCACTCTTTGGTGGGGAGGATGCAAATACACAGAGTAAAAGTCATGCACCCGCATCTAAGCTCAGTAATGAAGATATCAACAACCAAAAGGGTGGCGATGCCACTTTTGTGATACTCGGCTTACTTTTTGTGTTTATACAGATATTGGGTATTTTCTTTGGGATGCACTATGATTATGCTGGGCGTGAATCTAAAGAAGCGTATGAATGTCTTAAAGGTTTTAATACCAAAAAAGCCTTTTTGGCATATTATGAAAAAGCCAAAACACACATTGCCAGAGTGGCACAAAAACAGTTACAGAAGCTACAACATAAAATGAATATTATCAATGACAACTCTGGTACAGATGCAGAGACAACTGCTTTACTGCGTAACAACAAAGACAGAACATTTAAACAATATCTTACATTTGAGGATAAATAATGAAAAAAATATATACAACACTGCTACTGCTAAGTACGCTCATTTTGGCGCGTAATGATATACCTAGTTGCTATAAAGCGCTCAACCTAGACAATCCAAACCCCGCCATACAAAAAGAACTGTTTATTTTGGTAGATCAAACAACCCCACTCGATAAAAAAATGATGATTTACACCTACAAAAACATGATGAAATTTGTCAAAAATGGCTATGCTGTGGCTATCGCTTCTTTTTCTGCCAATGCCAATGGAAAATACACCGATGTAGCCTATGAAGGTAGTTTGGAAAACCTTTTACCTAACAGTGCCAAACACAACATCGCTAAAAAGACATTACGTAAATACCGAGGGTGTATGAACGGACAATATAAATATGCAAAGAAAAAGGCAACCAAAGCACTTGTAGCTGTACTTAAAGGTGCAAACAAAAAGCTTCCACATTCAGATATCATCAAATCCTTAGATGATATTTCTAAACACATTATCGCAGCATCAAAAGCCAGTAAAAAAGTAGTTTTATTGGTATCTGACATGATAGAACACTCTTCTATTACCAGTTTTTATCATAAAGGGCTTATCAAAAATATAGACGTAAACAAAGAGATGTCAAAGGTCAAAAGCTCTGGACATTTGGCAAACTTTTCAGGAGCAGATGTCTATGTCATAGGCACAGGGGTTATAGGTAAAAAAGGATATAGAGATGCCAAAACACTCAAAAGACTTACAGACTTCTGGGAAGCCTATTTTACAGCAACCAATGCGAACTTAAAAGCTATGGGAACACCTATGTTGCTGGAAGATATTAAATAAACTTTGACAAGGAATTGACATGCCTGCACAAAACATATTTTTTACCCTGCTCGCTTTCTCATTGCTCTTCGGTGCATGTGGCTCCTCTTCACAGGGAGAGACACAAACTTTCACAAAAGAAGAAAAAAAATTTATTCATACACTTTTTTTAACCGAATACCTCTGGTATGACCAAGTTGCTTCTAATGTAAATTACTCTACCTTCAATACAAGACAAGAGATGATTGATACACTGAAAATCTCACCACCAGACAGATGGAGTTTTGCGTGGACAAGAGAGGAATACAATAGTTTTACCAATCAAAAAACTTCAGGTTTTGGTTTTCGTTATACTCCAGAATTTAAAATCATCTCTGTACGCACAGGTTCACCATCTTTTTCCAAACTTATGCGTGGTGACACAATTTTAGAAATAAATGCAAAACCTGTTACAATAAACAACATACACAATGCAAAAAAAAACATAGGCACACCATCTCTCTTTAAAATTTTGCGCAATGGCAATGTGATAGATGTGACTATCACGTCTCAAGAGTACAATTATACTGTTGCTTCAGGAAAAATCATTACACAAAATAAGACAAAAATCGGTTACCTTCGTTATGATGAATTTACAGATAATTCTATAGCTGAATTTGAACCAATTTTTACACGCTTTAAAGAAGACAACATATCTGAACTCATCATTGATTTGCGCTACAATGGTGGAGGCTCTATAGACACAGCAAGTGCACTACTTGATAATATTACCAATGCCTATCCAAACCAAAGACAGGTCTATTTAGACTGGAATACAAACTATAAAGGTAAAAATTCTACCTATAGGTTTGAAAGTAAGGATTTGGAAGATGGGAATGAACTTACCATGAAACGTGTATTCTTTTTGGTCACCCAAAATACTGCGTCTGCCAGTGAACTTGTTATCTCTGCATTAAAACCTTATTTAGGTAATGCAAATGTCATTACTGTTGGTACCAAAACCCATGGAAAACCTGTAGGTTTTACCGGGCATATATATAACAATACTTTTTATTTTATTGTAAACTTTTTTGTCAAAAACAATCAAGATCAACATACCTCTTTTGATGGTATACCAGTCACATGTAACGCCACAGATGACTTAAGCCATCAACGTGATGATGAAAATGAAACAATGCTCTCCACAGCATTATATTACATCAAAAATCAGACATGTCCATAAATAAAAATCTTCAGCCTTTAGGGAGTATAATGCCTTCATGAAAAACCTCAAAAATGCCCTTTTACTCAAACAACTATATCAGCTAAAACAATTAGGATACACATACACTTCGGCAAATATATACAAAGAAAATGAACCAAACTTTAGCTTGCCAAACACACTAGAATCTTTAAAAGCACAGGCGATACAATGTCATCTTTGCACCTTAAGTAAAAGTAGACAAAAAGTAGTTTTTGGAGAAGGAAATCCAAATGCAACTTTAATGTTAGTAGGAGACACACCTAGTTCCAGTGATGATAGCATAGGTCATATTTTTACTGGTCGTACTGGTGAATTACTCACAAAAATGTTAGAAAATGTCTTGGGTCTCTCTCGAGATGATATATATATTACCAATATTCTTAAATGTCGTGCTTTAGATACACAGGCACCTTCTCCTACCCATGTACATACTTGTCACCCCTATTTATTAAAAGAAATAGCCCTTATTAAACCTAAGTATATAGTAACATTGGGGGCACCTGCATATCACTATGTGACTGGAGATGATACCCCTATAAAAAAAATCAGAGGAACAATACATAAAAAAGAAAATTATCTCATCATACCAACATACCATCCAAGCTATTTACTTAGAAATCCTTCAGCAAAAAGGGAGGTTTATGAAGATTTATTAAAAATAAAAGCTATCTTTGACAAAAAATAAATTTTTTTGACATTTTTGTGATACACTAAAAAGAAAAAAGCCAAAAAAATATACATTAAGGGGAAAATGTGATATATAAATATATAGTATTTGTCATCAAATTTTTAATAACCCCTATACTATTTTTGTCTATTTTTTCAACTTCAGCAACTGCAAATGCACATCTTTATTTAGAAAATAATATATCATCTTATACAAATTTCAAAGTGGATTATTATATTGAAAATCCTATGGAATATATAGATATCAACAAAATTTCAGATATAAATTTTACAAAACAAACATCCAATGCTTTTAGCTTTGGATATAATGAAAATACTTTTTGGTTTCATATCACTATTGAAAATAATTGTTCCAAAACAAAAAATATGGTTTTGGAACTTACAGAAATCATCCATAAAACAGTTGATTTATATGTAATATCAAATCATACCATACAACAAATAGAAAATGGTCTGCATGTCCCTATACAAAACCGAGCAATAAAAGAAGTCATCCCATCTTTTCCCTTAAGATTCCTTCCTTATGAAAAAAAAGACATCTATCTGAAACTTTCTTCACTTTACGGTGTTTTTGGAGCGATACAACTCAAAACAAAAGAACAATTTAACGCAGATCTTCAATTGAAAAAATATCTTTATCTAATCTATTTTACTGCTGTTATTGTCATTGGTCTATATAACATTATCCTTTTTTTCTATCTATGGGAAAAAATTTATCTTTTCTATATAGCCCATATTTTTGTCTTTATATTATGGGTGGCAAACTATAAGGGGCTATTACTCCCATATATCACCATGAGAACATCTGATTTGCTTCAAATCACTATACCTATATTTTTTATTTTCTTTGTCCTCTTCTCGCAGGCTATATTAGAGACAAAAAAATATGTTCCTTTTTTACATAAAATTCTTTCCTCTTTCATTATGGTATCTCTTGTAAGTTTAATCTGGATGTTATTTTCTATGCATTATGGCTTTTACTTTATGAATGCTACTGCTGTACCTCTCTTCCCTCTTTTAGTTGTCATATCATTTTGGGCACTATATCGTAAACGCAATGCAGCAAAAATCTATTTTATAGCTCTTTGTATATATATTATAGGTATGAGTTTATTTAGTCTTCTTGCTTTAGGGATACTTCCTTATAACCTTTATTTTAGCCATGCGGCTATCATTGGTTCATTTTTTGAAATTGTCCTTTTTTCTCTTTTGCTTGCATATCGCATTGATACCGTTCGTCAACATTCAGAAAAAACAAAACAAGAACTTATTACACAGCAAAAAACAGAAAATACACGTCTTTTTCATACCGTAGCTGAGAAAACTATGGCATTACACCGTGCAAAAGAACAACTAGAAAAAGAACTTGCACACAAAGAGGCTCTTGAAAAACATTTAAAACATTTGGCTTCTACAGATCCTATGACTGAACTTTTAAACAGACGTGCCTTTTTTGATGTATGTGATAATGCTATGATAGATGCATGCAGTAATAGGCATGAACTTGCATGCCTAATTATTGATATTGATTACTTTAAAAAGATAAATGACAGCTATGGTCATGATACAGGAGATTACGTCATAAAAACTATAGCAACATTAATGCTCAAAAATACACGTAACATAGACTACATTGGTCGTATAGGAGGAGAAGAATTTGCCATTCTTATGCCTGATACCGATAAAGATTCTGCCTACCAAATAGCAGACAGACTAAGGGAAAATATATCTAAACATACAATACTGCACAATGGTATAAACATATCTGTTACTGTGAGTATAGGTCTGAGTTATTTAACTCATGAAGATGAAAATATTCATACACTTCTAAAAAGAGCAGATACTGCACTTTATGAAGCAAAAGAAAATGGACGTAACCAAATCTGTTGCCTCTAATAAAAAGTAACGATAAGCGCTGCTACGCCTCTTTGACTATCTTTTCGATCGTAGGTACGATAGTTGGATCTTCAAGTGTAGAAGTATCTTGTGTAATTGCCTCACCTTTGACAATACTTCTTAAAATACGTCTCATAATCTTACCAGAACGTGTTTTGGGGACATCTGGCACGATGGCTATCTCATCACACAGGGCAATCGCCCCTATTTCCTGTTTGAGCACACTGTTGATTTCAGCTTTGATCTCTTCATTTGTATGGCTGCCAGACTCTTTGAGTACGATATAGGCAAAGATGCCTTCACCTTTTATCTCATGTGGTTTGCCAACTACAGCAGAGACAGCTACGGCGGATACCTTTTTGATAGCAGACTCTATCTCAGCAGTACCGATACGATGCCCAGAGACATTGATGACATCATCTGTACGCCCTGTGATGGTGATGTATCCATCCTCATCCATCATCGCACCATCTCCTGTAAAATAAACCGCTTTGCCATCTTTTTTGCAGTCTCCAAAGTATGACTTTTTGAAACGCTCAGGATCACCCCAAATCGTGCGAATCATAGAGGGCCAAGGACGTGTAATACACATAAAACCTTTTTCACCCACAGGTGTCGGTGTGCCATCCTCTTCGATAATCTCCGCCATAATCCCCGGCAAGGCAAAAGTTGCGCACGCTGGCTTAATCGATGTGGCACCCGGGAGTGGGCTGATCATGTGCCCACCAGTCTCTGTCTGCCAGTAGGTATCTACGATACTTGCCTTGGCATTACCTACCACCTCATAGTACCACTTCCATGCAGGTGGGTCTATAGGCTCACCTACAGTTCCCAGTACTCTAAGTTTTGAGAGGTCGTACTTCTTAGGCTCATCTTCACCTGTTTTGTGAAGCAGTCTTATGGCTGTAGGAGCTGTATAAAACTGTGTGATGTTATGGTCTTGCACCATCTTCCACGCACGTCCTGCATCAGGATAGGTCGGTACACCCTCGAACATTACAGTGGTAGTCCCGGCAGCTAGTGGCCCATAGACGATATAGGTATGCCCTGTAATCCAGCCGATATCCGCCGTACACCAGAACACATCATTTTTGCGTATGTCAAAGACCCACTCCATGGTCATCTGTGCCCAAAAGATGTAGCCAGCTGTAGAGTGCTGTACCCCTTTTGGTTTCCCTGTACTCCCAGAGGTGTAGAGTAAAAAGAGTGGATCTTCCGAGTCCATAGGCTCAAAAGGACAGACATCAGACT
>JALSSQ010000313.1 GCA_026984165.1 Sulfurovum sp. | reverse complement strand
CACTGTACATTTACCACATGGTTTCTCTGCAGGAGACAATGGATTTGAAATTCCGTTATACTATATGTTGTTTTTAGCCCTCTTTGCTTCACTAGGAGCCGGAAAACTAAGCTTAGATTACCTCTTGTTTGGGGAAGAGCAATAAAAGGAGATAACATGAAAAAATTAGCAACCATCTTAAGTACAACAGCACTGACAATTTCACTTGCTTCTGCATCTTGTGGTACAGGAAAATGTGGAGAAGCAACAAAACCTAGCACACAAAAATGTGAAACAGGAAAATGCGCAACAGGTAAATGTGATGGAGATAAAAACAATACCAAAAAATGTAATGCTAGCAAATGTGCTGGAGACAAAAAACCTACAAAAGAAGCACCTAAAAAAGGAAAATGTGGTCAAGGAAAATGTGGATAATCTACCCAACCTGACCTCTTCTTGAGACTCCTGTATCTAAAGATATAAGAGTTTCACCTCTATCTCATAAATCATTGTATAATGTAACTATACCATACAATAAAGGATACCTATGCGTTACTTTCTACTTACTTTGATTTTATTATTTATATTTTCAGGCTGCAATACTGAATCTAAAAATCATGCACAAGATAAAAATACACTACAAGCTACCCAGGCTGAAAAAGAAGCTTTGCTTGCAGAATTAAAAGCAAAAGATAAAGCTTTACAAAAAGCTAGAGAAGAAGCAAAAGCAGCAAAAGAAAAACTTTTAGCAGAAGAAAAGGCAAGAAAAGAGGCATTCATTACAAAACAAAAAGAAAAAAAGGAAGCCTTGAAACAAAACGAGAAACTTTCCAAAGTTGGCATTACTGTTCAAAACAATACTATTATCATAGACACAAACAAAACCAAAAATTTCTTTGAATCAGTAGGCAAAAATCTTGGAGAAAAACTTAAAAAAATGACACAGGACCTTGAAAAAGGTATGCTCAACGATAAAAATGCCGGTGTAGATATTGATGAAAAGCATATTAATATTGATCTTAATAAAACAAAAGATTTTTTAGAAGCATGGGGTAAAAAAATGCAAGGCTTTGTCAAAGAATTTGATGACATGGCAAAAGAGATGGACATAGAAACAGAACGATTAGAAAAAAGTCCCGTCAAAAGAATGAATACGGAAAATGAAAAATTGTAAACTTTGATTGGGGAAATAGACAAGAATGAGGAGCCTCAACTCCTCAAATAACAATCAACGAAACGTCAATTATTTAGCAAGTGCCGCTTTAGAAGCATCCGCTACTTTTGTGAACGATTCAGGAGCATTCATCGCCATATCAGCAAGAATTTTTCTGTCAAGTTCAATATTTGCAAGTTTTAAACCATGCATAAATGTAGAGTAGTTCATACCATTAAGTCTTGTAGCTGCATTGATACGCGTAATCCACAATCTTCTGAAATCTCTTTTTTTCTGTCTTCTATCTCTGTAAGCATATACTAATGAACGCTCGAGTTGCTCTTTGGCTTTTCTAAAGTGTTTTCTTCTACCACTGTAGAATCCTCTAGCTTGTTTTAGTAGTTTTTTATGACGTCTATGTCTAACTATACCAGTTTTTACTCTCATGGTTATCCTTTACCTTATCTGTTATTAGAATCGGTGTCAAACATTCTCTCTGTTTGAACTTGCCCCTAATCGGGGGATTATTGCTTTACGAAATGATGTAACTTAACCGAAGTTAAATTAGCAAATCATCTCTTTAATGTTTTTAGCATCAACAGTGTCAACATGCTTTGGACTTCTCATACTTCTGTGATGTTTACCATCAACTTTAGTAAGGATGTGAGATCTATACGCAGTTCCTCTTTTGATTTTGCCGCTTTTTTTCACTTTAAAACGCTTTACAGCGCCTTTTACGCTTTTCATTTTTGGCATATGCTCTCCCTCGATAGAATTTTTTAAACCAATGAAACAAACCCAAAATACGGCTAGCCGTATGAACCCTCTGTTGAAGAGAACTCAGCGTTAGCGTAGGTTTTTGAGCTTTGCTTAAAAGCCGTTTCATTAAATTAAAATTGGGACAGTATTATACCCAAATTATCTAAAATATTTATAAAAACTTTATCTAGTACTTTTCTAACCCTACTTGTGATAAAATCTATCAACCAAAAATGAGGCTTTGCTAGTGGATAAAATCACCGAAATACTTTCGCAAAAAAAGAAACTTCTCACAGAAATCTACTTTGATTTACAGCTTCATTTTGAGCAGAAGTATGGCAAAGATGCGCTGGTACTCATGGAGATAGGTACTTTCTTTGAAGTCTATGAGGTCAACAATGACGAACGAAAAATAGGAAAAGCAAAAGAGATAGCCGAACTGCTAAATATACAACTCACACGCAAAAGCAAAGCCATCTTGGAAAACTCTGTCTCTAACCCACTCTTAGCAGGTGTACCTGCAGTCTCACTCGACCGTTATCTCTCTCGACTCATTGACACCAAAAAATACACCATCATCGTAGTCAAACAAAAAGGTGAGATGCCAAACATCAAGCGCTATGTTGCAAATATCATCTCTCCAGGAACAAACTTTGAATACCTCAATGAACCAACAGAAAACAACATCGTCTCTCTGCTCGTTGATGAAAATGCAGGTATCTACTCTGTAGGGTACGCTGCTATTGATGTCAGCACAGGCAAAACCATCTGCAACGAGATACACTCCACACGTGATGACAAAACCTATGCACTCGATGAAGCCTTTAATTTATTGCAAACCTATAGCACCTCAGAAGTTATCATCACCCTTGACAGTAAAGCGATTGACAAAGAGTGGCTTATCCATTACCTAGAGCTTGAATCATTACACTACTCTGTCAACACCAAACGTTTTAAAATCTCTTTTCAAAACGAACTCTTTACACGTGTGTTTGACATCAACTCTTTTCTCTCTGCCATTGAGTTTTTAGACTTAGAGCGCCACCCCTATACCACAGAGTCTTTGGCTGTACTTATAGATTTCATTATTGAGCATGACGAGAGCATCATAGAAAAGATGAACAAGCCGCAGTTTTTGGGCAATAACCGCTATATGTATATCGGGAACAATGCTATGGAGCAACTCTCTGTCATCTCTCGTGATCCAGCAGACATTACCTTGCTTGACCTCATTGACAAAACCTCTACTGCTTTTGGAAAACGTTTACTCAAAGAGCGTTTGCTTAACCCTATTTGCGATAAAGAACTGCTTGAACAACGTTACGATTTGACAGAACTACTACTGCCAAATATCAACCGTTTTGAGACCCACCTCAAACAGATTTATGATTTGGAACGTATCACCAGACGTATTAAGCTTCGTAAATTGCACCCTGTGGAACTTACGTATATTGCCATGTCACTTGAAGCCATACTCAAACTGCTTGATGATGCCCATACACAAGGCTTAGATATAGAAGAGACTCTTTATGATGAAAGTGCAGAGATGCTCAATGTCTTACATGAGACCTTTGAACTTGATATCTGTGCAAGGTTCCGTATAGAGCAGATTAATGACAATCTTTTTAAAGATGGGGTCTATCCTGCTATTGACACTATTGTCAAAACGCAAGAAAAAGAAGTAAACAAAATGGAGTCTGTGGCTCAGCATGTCGAAGCTCTTTTTGAAAAAGACAAACTCTTTACAGGCACAACCAAATATGCAACTGTAGCGTATCTAGAAAGCGAAGGTTACTACTTAAATCTTACTAAAAATCGATTTACACTTATAGAAAAGGAGCTTAAAGACTCTTTTATCACGATTGACAATCAACATCATTTTTTTAAAGATTTTCACTACAAATATCTCAAAAATGCTGTCAAAGTGCAGGCCCCTCTTTTTGAAGAGATCACACGAAACTACGAGACATCACAAGTCAAGCTTGTCTCACTTGTCAAACAACGCTACATTGAAAGTCTTGATTTGCTGGAAAACAGATTTTCATTGCTACTTGACAAACTCATTGTCTTCATCGCCAATATAGATGTGGCTATCTCCAATGCAAAATGTTCGCAAACGATGAATCTTTCACGCCCTATCATTGAAGAGGGCTCATTTTATGAAGCCATAGGCTTACGACATCCTATTATAGAATCTAACGATGAACGTGGTATCTATGTACCTAACGATATATTTTTGGGGACAAACAATCAGACATCACACAATCATATCACCCTAAATGCCAGTAATGGAGAAGATGTTTTAGGTACATTACTCTATGGTATCAACTCCTCTGGTAAATCTTCTCTCATGAAAAGTATAGGTCTCTCAGTCGTCTTAGCACAAGCAGGATTTTTTGTCCCTGCTGTAGAGCTTCGTTTTGGACTGTATGACAAACTCTTTACACGTATTGTCTCGCGAGACAATCTCTACAAAGGTCTCTCAACCTTTGCCGTAGAGATGATGGAACTCAAAAACATCTTTAACCGTGCCAATGAACGCTCTTTGGTCTTGGGCGATGAGATAAGCCAAGGCACAGAGACAGAATCTGCCCTTGCCATAGTCTCCTCTGCGATTTTGAAGCTTATCTCTCTCAAATCGACCTTTATCTTTGCCACACACCTGCACCAGCTAGGGAGCATTCCTCAGCTACAAGAATTAAAAAATCTTATCTTCTTGCACTTGGGTATTAAATATGATGAAAGCAACGATTCTCTTATCTATAACCGTGTGCTCCAGCTAGGTATGGGAGACAGTCTTTATGGACTGGAATTTGCCAAATCTCTGCACATGGATAAAACATTTTTATCTATGGCACAGACCATACGTGAAAATCTCAATAATGGTGGCTCTGAGATGAAAAAGTTACGTAAACAAAAGCGTAGTAAATACCATAAAGATCTATACTTAAGCAAATGTGCGCTGTGTGAAGAAAAAGTCGAAGATGTGCATCACATTGCAGAACAAAAAACTGCAAACAAATCAGGACATATAGACCACTATCATAAAAACCATAAATATAATCTCATACCTCTTTGTAAAGAGCACCATACTATGGTACACGAAGGAAAAATAAATATCTTTGGATTTGTAATGACAAATGAGGGTTTAAAATTGCATTACGAAGTAAAAGGTATTATAGACTCCTGAGAAACAGGTAGTTTTTAATACCTTGAGAGAGATATAAAACCTCATAGTTTAAAAAAATGTCAAAAGCTCATCTCTTTTCAATAATTTGCAACGCATAAAGCAGATGAATTACACTACAAATCAATATGATAAAAATAAGACAAAAAGTAAAAAATCTAAAGAACTAACTTTTACTTTTTAAGTGGGGTTACATACATGTTAATGTAACGCCCTTCTTGTTTGGCAGGGCTTTCTAAATTTGCAATATCTTCAAGCATGGGCCAGACGCGGTTAAGGACATCTACACCCCATTCTGGGTTTGCCATTTCACGACCTCTCAGAAAGACACGCAGTTTTACATGTTTCCCTTTTTCCAAAAACTCTCTGGCATGTTTGACTTTGTAAGCGATGTCATTTTCAGCTATTTTGCAAGAGAATTTCACCTCTTTTACTTCAATTTTCTTTTGATTTTTACGGGCTTCTTTTTTCTTTTTTTCTAGCTCGTATTTGTGTTTTCCGTAGTCCATCACTTTAGCCACAGGGGGTTTGGCATCAGGAGAAACCAATACCAAATCTAATCCTTTTTCTTCTGCAATATTTAAAGCTTCAGATTTTGATATAATTCCCAGTTGTGCGCCATCATCATCCAATACTCTCAATTCATATGCTCGAATCGCATCATTCATGATGACATTATCTGTTTTTTTTCTGCCCCTGTTGTTTCTATCGTTTTGTCTACTCAAATTTTTCCTTCTTGAAGTTGTTTGGTTAATTTTACCATAAATTCATCTTGTGTAAGATTATACTGTTCTTTGTTACGTCTGTCTCTGATTGCCACTGTTTTGTTGGAAATTTCTTCTTCTCCGATGATGACTACGTATGGTACACGTTGCTTTTCAGCGGTGCGGATACGTTTATTGAGCGAATCATTTTTATCATGCACCTCAGCATCTATGCCTTCTTGAAGCAACAGTTTCTTAAGCGTATAGGCATAATCGGCATGGCTTTCAGAGATAGGTACGAAGATCACCTGTGTCGGTGCCAAGAAGAATGGGAACTCCCCTGCATAGTGCTCTGTCAAGATACCAATAAAGCGTTCAAATGAACCCAGGATTGCACGGTGAATCATTACAGGCTGCTTACGTGTGTTGTCTGCTGCGACATACTCTACCTCAAAACGCTGAGGCAGGTTGAAGTCCACCTGTATCGTACCACACTGCCATTTACGCCCGATAGCATCAGTAATCTTAATATCAATCTTTGGCCCATAAAATGCACCGCCACCCTCATCAATGGTGTATGGCAAGTGATTGCCTTCGAGTGCATCTTTGAGTCCCTGTGTGGCCAGCTCCCATACAGCATCTTCACCGATGGCTTTTTCTGGTTTGGTTGCAATTTCCATTGTATATTCAAAACCAAAGAGTTTCATCACAGAATCTACAAATTCAACAACATCCAATACCTCAGCAGCGATTTGTTCTGGCTCACAAAAGATATGCGCATCATCTTGGGTGAACTCCCTTACACGTAAAAGTCCATGCAGTACACCTGATTTCTCATGTCTATGTACCACACCATATTCATAATAACGCAAAGGCAAATCACGGTAAGACTTTGGTGTCTGCTTAAAGACTTGAATGTGTCCTAAACAGTTCATAGGCTTGATGCCATACTCTTGCTCATCTATGGTAGTCAGGTACATATTTTCACCATAGCATGCATAGTGTCCTGATGTTCTCCAAAGGTCTGCCTTGAGGATTTCAGGGCCTCGTACTGGCTCATAGCCTCTTGCAAGGTGTGCTTTATGCAAGATAGACTCTAGTTTGTAACGAAGTTTGGCACCTTTTGGCATCCAAAATGGCAAACCTGCACCTGCCTCTTCGTTGAACATAAAGAGTTCCATCTCTGCACCAATCTTTCTATGGTCACGCTTTTTCGCTTCTTCGAGCATAGTGATGTGCGCTTTAAGTGTTTCTTTGTCTGCAAATGCTACACCATAGATACGTGTAAGCATCT
>JALSSQ010000312.1 GCA_026984165.1 Sulfurovum sp. | reverse complement strand
TGGCAATACTCGCAACAAGTACATTGATTGCGAATGCCAATATCAATGAAATTACAGAGGGTGTCCCTTATGTTAAAGTTCAATCCAATGGGAAGACCTATAAAATACAAAGAGTACAGAAACCAAATAGTTACCTGACTAATACTTATGCTTTGACTTCTAGACCTTCGCCACCATTTTTTGTAATTCTTATCTGAAGAGTCTTGAGGGCTATGGAAATGATGTCGATGTAAAAGTAGATGCAAGAAAAGAAGACAATACCAATGAAGTTGTCGTACAATCTGAGTTAAGTAAAGATGATTTGGAGATGGTTGTTGAAGATAAATCTAAAACTTCTTATACACAAAATTTAGAGAATTATAGCAAACAAGATAAAACAATGAAAAAAGAAGCACCTAAGCTCGCAAAGAAAAAATCTTCAGAACCAGAGAAATTAGCAAAAGATCCTGATGCAGGTGTCTTGGGGAATGCGATTGATGCATTGTTGGACGATGAGCCTATGGAAGAATCAAAAACACCTATAAATAAACCAAAAGAAATTGGTGAAAATGCAGAAATTGTAGATGATATTGGTATGGCTATAGATGATGCACTGAAGGATTTATAATGAGAAGATAAGGATTTTTTAAAGCCCTATGGCTTCTTGGACTTTAGACATTTTCTTCTGTGCTATGGCTTGTGCTTTTTTGGCACCCATCGCCAAGATATCGTTGACTTCATCCAAATGTTCTAAATAGTAGGCACGTTTTTCACGTGCTTCTTCTAGCTCCTCCCAAATAAGCTCCTTGAGGTATTTTTTAAAATGTCCGTAGCCCTCTTTCCCACTATGGTAACGTAGTTGCAGCTCAAGCTTTTCTCTATGATTTAAAAAGAGTGAAGCCAATGCAAAAACATTATCATTTTCCCACTCTAATGGCTCTCCTAGAGGTGTAGAGGAAGATATAATTTTATTACATCTTTTTTGTAAAGATTTTTCATCCATAAAAAGGTCGATGGTATTGCCATAAGATTTAGACATTTTTTGTCCGTCTATACCAGGAATGGTAGCCACTTCTTCAGCTACTTTATGCTCTGGCAGTACAAATATTTCTCCATATTCGTTGTTAAACTTTGTCGCGATGTCACGAGTCATTTCTACATGCTGGATTTGGTCTTTTCCTACAGGGACTATCTCGGTGTCAAGCATAAGAATATCTGCTGCCATCAGTACAGGGTAAGAGAAAAGCGCATGGTTGGCTGAGATACCTTTGGCGACTTTGTCTTTGTATGAGTGTGCACGTTCCAGTAGCCCCATAGGTGTAAACTTCGAGAGTATCCAGTAGAGTTCAAGTACTTCAGGGACATGGCTTTGTACCCAAAACGTGGTTTTGTTTGGGTCTATACCTACAGAAAGGTAATCTATGGCAGCATCCATGGTGTATTGTCTAAGCGTATCTGCATCTTTAGAGGTGGTAAGTGAGTGGTAGTTGGCTATAAAGGTAAAAAGTTCATTCTCTTCTTGT
>JALSSQ010000311.1 GCA_026984165.1 Sulfurovum sp. | reverse complement strand
TAAAATATTTTTTCCACGGAATACGACTTGCCTCAGGGTCATCTACTTCAAGTTGATATCGACTTACAATTTGCGCAAACTGTTCATATGATATAATACCTTTTTTTTGTCTAAGTCTGCTGTATGTCTGCTGTATAAATTTTTTTTTCCCGCCTATCGCATCAACTAACATTTCTTCTAATCGTGTTGGGTCTTCCAGTGCATATTCTTGTGCCAAGGTATCAAAAACCATTTGTGCAAAATTATACTGTATCTGCATTCCTGTATTATTTTCCAATGCAAGCCAATTTATATTAATACCATTAGAAAGAGGGTGACAACTTAATAGCATTTCAAAACGACCATCAGGACTTCGCAAGGGTACAGGCAATCTATATAGTGTAGAAAAAAGTGCTTTTTTCTTTTTAAATTTGTCAAAAATAGATGTAATATCAGCATAATATACATCTGCTTGTATCATAGCTGTAGTATCCGATGAATCATGCTGTACATCTTTGAAGTAACTCAAAAGTACCATCGTCAAAGCGATAATTACCAATAAAACAGAAAATGTTACCATAAGTGCAAACCCTCGTTTATATGCGACAGCAGTACTTGGAAACATGATTTTATCCATCTAAAAGCTCTATTAAAGTAAAATTTGTAAAATTAATTGTAAATATATTTTTCAAATATTATACCAAAGCAAACTAAAGGATACAGATGCACGCACACACAAAACTCAGATCAGGATTTTCTCTTATAGAACTTCTCATTGTTATCGTAATACTAGGAGGACTTATGGCAGTTGTTGCACCTGGTCTTATGGATTCACAAAGAAAAGCCACCAGAAATACAATGTGCCTGTCCATGAATGACCTGAAAGGACGTTTTGAACAGTTTGAGCTCGACAATGGTACCTTGCCTGACACAGAGGAAGGTATGCAAGCCCTTTTATCAAACCCTGATCCAGACAAATATCCCAATTATCCTGTTGTACCTTATCTTAAAAAACTCAAAAAAGATGCATGGAACACCCCTTTTGTCTATGTAAAAAAAGGTTCAGAAGTTGAAATTATCTCTTATGCTGCAGATAGAAAAGAGGGTGGTGAAGGATGGAACAAAGATATTCTGCTCAGTGACTGTAATAAAAAGCACTAAAATCTCATGCACATAAAGCCTACCACACACAAAGGATTTTCTCTTATAGAACTTCTTATTGTGGTAGTCATTATCTCTTTAGTCTATGCCATAGGATTTTCAAATTTCAAGATACGAAAATCTGAACCCAAAGCTCTCACTCCATTAAACCTAAAAGAAAACATTGTCGCATCGGAGTTTTTTACTGGTCATGCCACACTTTTATGTGTTGATAAATGTCGCAGCTGTTACCTTAGAAAAGATATTTCTGCTCCCTTTAAAGCCTATGCAAACAAGATAGACCTCACTGATATAAAAGCATATACAATAGATAAACAGAACACTCTCCAACGCATTGAATATGAACGCTATAATGACAAAAAA
>JALSSQ010000310.1 GCA_026984165.1 Sulfurovum sp. | reverse complement strand
CATCTCTTTTTTAAGCGTTTTAGCATGCATACCCAATGTCAAACCTAAAAACGCTACAGCTAAAATTACTTTTTTCATCTATATATCCTTTTCACAATGGTCAATACCTAATTTTTGAAGCACCTTAGTCAGAAGCTCACCGCCTTCTCTATGAATATCATCACGAAATTCAATATAAATTGCATGAATATCTGCTCTGTCATTAGAGATTTTTTCAAAGATAAAAGGCTTTAATCCTGTCTCTTCTTTGGCTTCTTCTACCGCATCAAGTATCTCTTGCTTTAGCACATCACTATGCGTAAATACCAAGCTCAACCCTTGGTAACGCTCTTCCATTCTAATATGCGCTTTTATCTCATCACACCTACTCATTCATATCCTTTAATTAACATTTTAAATTATAACGCGATTAAGATTTACTTTGCATAACTTGTCGCACGTAATTCACGTATTACATTCACTTTTATCTCTCCGGGATATTGTACTTTTTCCTGTATCTCTTTGGCTATCTCTTTAGAAAGGAGTACGGCTTCATTGTCTGACATTTTTCTGGCATTGACCATGATGCGTATTTCACGTCCTGCGTTAATAGCGTATGCCTGTGTGACATAGGGCTTTGACATTGCTATCTCTTCTACTTCTTTGACGCGTCTGATGAACGTCTCCATCACCTCACGTCTCGCTCCAGGACGTGCAGCAGAAAGTTTATCTGCTGCACAAACAGCGGCAGACTCTACAGAATCTGGCTCTTCATGCCCATGATGTGCAAGTATCGCGTTAATCACAGAGGGATGTTCGCCATGTTTTCGGCAAAGCTCTACCCCTATATCCACATGTGAACCACCCAAATCTTGCGTGAGTGCCTTACCTATATCATGCAAAAGTCCTGCACGCAGGGCTAACTTTTCATCACCACCCATCTCTGCTGCCATCACACGTGCAAGTTTAGCCACTTCGAGGGTATGAGCTAAGGCATTTTGCCCATACGATGCGCGGTATTTCATACGCCCTAGCAGTCGTACCAACTCTTCATGCATAGGGAATAAGCCTAAATCTATCAGTATATTTTCACCCTCTTCGTAGGTTTTGTCTTCAAACTCTTTTTGTACTTTTTCATGCACTTCTTCTATGCGACCAGGGTGAATACGACCATCTTCTACAAGTAGCTCGATCACCCTTGTAGCAATCGCTCTTCTATAAAGATTAAACGAACTGACAAGAATGACCCCTGGAGTTTCATCAACAACGATATCCACCCCTAGAAGCATTTCTAGTGTTTTAATATTACGTCCCTCTTTCCCAATAATACGACCTTTATGTTCATCACTGGGCAAGTTCACCAAATTAATTAAACGTTCTCCAGCAAATTCTCCTGCATAGCGTGTCGTAGCTTGGGCTAATATATAATTAGCTTTTCGTTCTCCTTCATACTTGGCTTCTTGCTCATACTTTCTTACAATAGCCGCCACTTCTGCTCGACTCTGCTCTTCTACCTTTTCCAATACATATGCTTTTGCCTCTTCTTTTGTAATAGAAGCGATATTTTGCATTTTATCTATAAGTTGAGCAATTTGATCTTTTTTTTCTGCTTCTAGTGCATCAAGACGTTGTTCTTTATGTTGTAAATTTTGTTCATAAAGTGCATATTGTTCTTCTTTATTTTTAAATTCTTTTGTTTTAAGTATCAATTCACGATTGCGCATTTCTACTTTTGCCACACGCTTTTGAAACTCTGCTTCCAAAGCTATCTCTTGCTCTTTTATCTTTACATTTGCATCTTTGAGTAAAAGTTCGGCTTCATTTTCAATGGCTTTTGCTTTTGCTTTTGCCTCATATTCAAAATGTGAAAATTTATTTTTATGACTATTTTTTAGCCAAATATAGCAAGCAAAGAAACCAATGGCTAACCCAACTGTTCCTGCTATTATTTCTAACATAATTTACGTCCTTACTAAGACGATTCTATGGCGTAATGATATTGTCAGCTCTTACATCATAATGATTGGTAATGACCTTTTTACTGTAACACAATTCACGCGCTACAAAAACGACTCTGTTTATATTTTTATACTCTTTTTCAAAAAATCTATCATACATACCTTTGCCAAAGCCTAAACGTCTCAACGTCGAATCTACACCTACAATAGGTACGATAGCTACATCTATTTTTTTATTTCTATATTGTTTTGAATCATATGGTTCTTTGATACCAAACTGTTTTTTTTTCAGTGGTAATCTATATTTTACCAACCTAAAACTTTTACCTTCCATAAAAGGGACATAAATAATCTTCTTTTCTCTACGTAATTTACGTATAAGAGGATACAGATTTACTTCCATTTTCAGGGGCAAATAAAGTAAAATATACTGTGCATTATTGTCCTTTAGATACCTTTCAATCCGAGAAATAAGCATTTTGTCTTTGACATAACTTCCTCTGATTTGTGCTTTTTTTAGTTTTTTAAGGCATATTTCTCTAAAACTCTTTTTCTCTTCCATCACATTCCTAAGTGCTCTTTAGCTATAATCCATATCATCATATCTAAGCTCCATTATACCCAAAGGAATATTTTGCAAAAATATATTGTCAAAGAAATACACTCTTTTTTCTCATTTATTTTTTTATGCATACCTCTTTTCCTTACTTTAACTGGTTGTGATGATACAAAAAATAAATCTATGCCTATAGAAAATACAACCAAGATTTTTACCCAAAAAGATAAAAACATACAAATAGCAAAACACTCAAGCAATAACATTCAACAACATACTCAAAATACCGACGCATTCTCTGTTCATTTACCCTCTTCTACATATTTATTAAAAACAGGCACTTACACATATACTGCAACATTTGCAGATAAAAAACTTCATTTTCAAGATTCTTCTCATCCTCTCGTTGTTCTTATGCTTTCAAAATCTACCTGCAAACCTTGTTTTTGGCAAGCAAAATATTTAAAAAAAGTATCACAAAAACAGCATAATAGTATTTTTATTCTTCATTTACTTGAAGAAAAGCAAGATACTAAGTTTATAAATGCTATATATGACAGCATCAACGTAAATCCTAATGCAAATAAACCACTTACTATACTCTTTAAAAATGGTGTAGTGTATAGCTATTTCGAAGGACTTACTCCTGTAGAAATGATAGTGTATGATATACAACAAGCAATAAAAGAATAAAGGTCTAAAAAACAATGTTTAACTTATTTAAAAAAGTTTTAGGGAAAACAAATGATGCAATCAAAGAAGTTGCGCCTACGAAAAAAAAGAGGATTAGCAAAGATGAATTTGAAGATATACTTTTGGAGTCTGATGTAAATTATGCTCTGGTTGAGAAACTTTTGGCATCTCTTCCTGAAACCATAACACGAACACAAGCATTTAACTCCCTCATCTCTGTCTTTCAATATAAAGCAGACTGGAAAGAGAGTGATATCAAACCTTTTGTAGAAATGATTATCGGTGTGAATGGGGCAGGAAAAACCACAACCATTTCAAAACTTGCTTATCTCTATAAAAAACAAGGACACAATGTTATGCTTGGGGCAGGAGATACTTTTCGTGCTGCAGCTATAGAACAACTTAGCCGTTGGGCAATAAAATTAGATATTCCTATTGTCTCAACACAACAGGGACATGACCCCTCAGCTGTTGTTTACGATTCTATATCATCAGCTGTGGCAAAAGGGTATGACAATGTTATTATCGATACTGCAGGAAGACTACATACACAAAGCAACCTTAGCGAAGAACTCAAAAAAATGACTCGCGTAGCAGATAAAGCTCTTACTGGTGCACCTCATCGAAAAATGCTCATACTTGATGGTACACAGGGAAATTCCTCTATCAACCAAGCTAAAACATTTAATGAAATGATAGGAATTGATGGTATAATCATTACAAAACTTGATGGGACTGCGAAAGGTGGATCGGTATTAAGTATTGCTGATGAACTCAAAATGCCTATTTTTTACATAGGCACAGGAGAACAGCCTAAAGATCTTATTCCTTTCAAAGCCAACGAATATATTCATACAATATTAGATGAGATATTTATCTAAGGAGCCTTTGAAAGTATGAGAAGTTATATTAATTTATTCCTCACATTGGTAATGCCTGTGAGTATTCTTCTTACTGCTGTTGCTACTGTCTATTATGCAATGAATTACGAGTTTACAAAAGCAGTGAAACTTGGTATCTTAGCTGGTGTTATGTCAGGAGTTACTTTCTCCCTTATTTTATCATTTATTATTGTTACCATACGCTTCATTCGTCTTTTGGCTATCAAACCTAAAACAACATCAAAGATCCAAAAGCATCAACAAACATATACCAAACCTGATACAGATTTGAAATCAGAGTCAGGTACAATTGAAAAACAAATCATGCTACTTATGAATAGAGAACTTGCCTATGAAGTCGCACTCAATGCAGTTGATCAAAAAAAAATCGGTAATGTCATACATCAAAATAAAAACGAAGGAACCATACTTCTACGCAATAAAAATCAAGAAACAAACATACGTGTTGCTCCTTTAACAAAACATACATCCAAGGTATACATCACTAGTACTGCAGATAACACCACTATCAAAAATATTATTACTGCACTCAAAGAAAAAGAACACTCCTTTATGCAATACTAAAGAGAGAATATTTCTCTATACTTATCCTCAAGGTTCGTTTTGTCTTTATAATCAATAATCTCACCAACAACCAATCTTACCTCCTGTTTTAAAGAGGCATCATCTAATGCATTTTTCAAGACCTTACCTGCATCCGTTTGAATATAAAGTGGCAATATGGGTAATCTATTTTTTAACGCTATAATTCGTGAACCTTCTTTAAATGTCGTTAAGGATTCTGTTGTTTTATTTCGTGTGCCTTCTGGAAAAATAAAAATAGACTCACCACGCTTTACAGCTTCTTTGATATCTGCAAAAAAACCAGACATTTGACTTTTTTCTCTATCTAAAAGAATAGACCCCGCATGACGTACAAAAAGTCCAAAGAAAAACGAGTTATACAGTTCTTTTTTTGAAATCCAGGGACCAAAAATATTTGTATCTTTTAATGCGATTTCTACAATAGGAGGATCAATAATACTTCTATGGTTGATTAATATGAGATATTGCCCCTCTTTAGGTAACTTTTCTTCATTTTCTATTTTAACGGTAATATTTAACATTTTTAACTGAGCTGCAGAATACGCATGGCGTAATCGTTTTTTCTCCATAGGATCATCAGTTCTTGATAAACGAAACCCAAAACTATTGGTCAAATATAAACCATAGAGTGCCTGTTTGATTGCATTAAATGTCACAATGTATCCTAAAAATGAAGTAAAATCATTATATCAAAAATGCAGTTAACTTTTCTTTGGGGTCTCTTTGGGGTCAGGTATTAAATCCTAAGTTTCTTGATGACCATACAAACCATAGCATCACTTATCCCAATCTCATTTGCTATACTTGCTTGCGTATATCCATCTTTATATGCTTCAAGTATGGCAAGATTTCTCATCTGCTTGTCCATACTGCTATAAAAATAAGAACCTAGTTCTTTTCTTTTGACACTTACAGCTTTGTCTTCAATTTTTGTTATCTTTTTCTGTTTCTCTTTTTCAAGATCTTTTACTTCTTCTGTGCTTAGTGGCTTATCTAGAAAGTCTGCAAGTGTATTAATATCATATCGCTCTACAAGCATGGATTTGTTACAACACTTAGGCATATCCATCTTGCCTAACAGTACAGTTCCCAGCGTATAAGGGTACTCTCCCACTTCACTAGACATACCTGCTTCTATTGGATTATATTCTATATATCTGATAGTTCTATAAAGATATTCATCTTTTAAGATATACCAAGAACTATACCGTCCCTGCCACAGATGTCCAGTTCGTTTTGTTTTTTTATTATAGTAGATGGCGTAATTACTATTGATTTGTCGCATAAACAATGACAAGTTGCTTTGAGAGTTTTCTATAAGTATATGGTAATGGTTATCCATCAAACAATAGTCATGCACCACAACTCCGTACACACGACATGCTTTACACAGTATCTGCATGAATTTCTCTCTATCATCAGGGCTAGAAAAAATATGAGTTCTATTCACTCCCCTATTTATGATGTGGTGGTAGCCAGGTATATCTATCCTTGGTATTCTTGGCATTATGAACCTCTATCTTTTATTTTATTTTGACAGTATAGCATATTTAGGATTTAATACCTGACCCCTAAATTTTAAGGTTTAATGGGTTATGATATTACAGCTAAAGAGATAAAACTGCTTTAACAAATTATATAGATAAAAGAATAAAAAGGATTAAAAAATGAAGATAAAAAAAATGCAAAAGAAACAAAGACAACAATTGCCATAGGAGGGGGAAAATGAAAAACTTACTAATGATAATAGGTGGTATCATAACAATATACCACCCAGAGGCTATAGTGCTAGTTATAATGCTAGCATTGGGTGGGTTTTAACATTTATAGAGCGTTATTTGTAGCGTTCTATTAAGCGTTAACGCTTTAAATTTAAATTAACACCTTAAATTATAAACCATCCACACACATCACACCCACATCGATATTTTGCAAAATAGCATTATCAATTGGGCTTCTTCCATTTTCTTCAGTTGTATGGTTATCATGTGCCTCTTTATTATATGGGTGATTGGTAAAGTCATAAATATAACTTCTCCACCAACCACCATTGCTATTATCTCCATAGACAACATTGTTGGCAAAATATCTGTTACTACCATTACTTTGCAAAATGGTATCTAAGTTAGCTCTTGATAAATTACTATCTATCACATCAACATCTACACCATAAGCCGTATGTGCATCAGGATTGTTTGATAATATTTTACAAATTTTACCCGATTTTGATTGTGAGAGTTGATAGCCTGAGAATTTTGAATAAGCTTCCCATACTGCTCTTGAAAAGAGATAATAGCTATTGTTATTGAAGCTACCCACCTTGCTTTGAGTCTGGGCTACCATCTCTTTTGGCGTGATAAACTTACTCATAAATTCATCACTATCCTCCCCATAAACTCTTATAAAAAATCTTGGAAAGAGACTATCACCAATAGTTATCTTAACGCTATTTTCTGATAATTTTTCAAAAGAGATATCCTCACTCCTCCACATATTTCCTGCAAAAACTTCAAAAGTTATA
>JALSSQ010000309.1 GCA_026984165.1 Sulfurovum sp. | reverse complement strand
CGCCCCTCTGCCACATCCCACTATCACACTCTCCTCTTCAAACCCAACTATCTCACAAGGTCTATGCTTTGTTGCTTTATCTACAAGTATCACGCCATCAAATTTCATACCATTACTGGCAAAAATACCTGGCCATCCTTCAAAAGCTCTATATTTATTGTAAATACTTACCGCATCTTCAAAATCTATCTCACCATCGGATTTTTTAATCTTCTTACATAGAGTTGCTTCTGCCTCATTTTGCTTTTGTGGCGTAATGTTTTTAAAGTTTCGTATGGTACTGAGCGTAAGTTTACACGCATCTTGTGTCAATTTCTGCATCAAAGCATGAAGTCTCATCTCTTCAGGGATGACAAACTCCACCATCTCAAGTATATCCCCCGTATCAAGCCCCTCTTCCATCAACATAGAGGTCACCCCTGTCTTTTCATCGCCATTGAGTAAGGCCTGCTGTACAGGGCTTGCCCCTCTATACTGAGGCAATAATGATGCATGCAGATTGATACATGGAGCAATATCCAAAATGCTCTTTGGCAATATCTGCCCAAAAGCTGCCACCACAATATAGTCAGGCTTCACCTCACATATCGCCTCAACTATACCCTCATCCAAAAGACGATTAGGCTGTAATACTTCTATACCATATGCTTCTGCCACCATCTTCACAGGTGGAGGGGTCAAGACCTTTTTACGCCCCACAGGACGATCTGGCTGTGTCAAAACCAATGTCACATCCATATCGCTAGCATCTATGAGTGCCTCAAGTATCTCTTTTGCATAATGGGGTGTTCCCATGTAAACTATTTTATGTTTATCATTCATGCGACTTCAAAATCTCCTATCTCGACTGCTTCTAATTCTTTTTTCTTTTTCATACTCACTTTATACAAATCAAACTGATTTTGCAGGTTTAGCCATAACTGTGGAGAAGTACCAAAATACTTTGCCAATTTTAATGCCATCTCTGTAGTAACCCCACGTTTTTCATTAACCAGTTCATTGATAGCACGAAAAGAGGTATGAAGTGCTTTAGCCAAATGACTTTGTGTTATCCCAAGTGGCTCCAAAAACTCTTCTTTCAGCACCTCACCTGCATGTGTCGGTTGTCTTTTTAATTCTGTCATATCATACTCCTAATGGTAGTCAGTTATCACAACATCATAAGCATTACCATTTTCAAAGGCAAAGACAATACGATATTGTTTGTTAATGCGGATAGAGTACTTACCCTTCAACTCACGCTCCAATGCTTCTAGTCTATTGGCTGGAGGCACACGTAAATCGTCTAGTATATAAGCAGCATTAAGATAATCTAATTTTCGTAATGCTACCTTATGTATAGTTGAAGGTATCTTTCTACTTTTAGCTGTTTTATAAAAGTGTTCAGTCTCTTTGTCTGCAAAACTTTTTATCATAGCACAGTATAACAGATAGTGTTATAGTTTGTCAAGGATTTGTATTAGTCCACAACACTTTTTATATTTCTTTCCGCTACCACAGGGGTAAGGTTTGTTG
>JALSSQ010000308.1 GCA_026984165.1 Sulfurovum sp. | reverse complement strand
CATTCCCTTTTCCTGTAGCTCCATGAGAGACTGCATCAGCACCTGTTTGGTGTGCTATCTCTATCTGCTTTTTAGAGATGAGTGGACGTGCGATAGAGGTACCAAGCAGATACTCACCCTCATAAATAGCATTGGCTCTAAACATAGGAAATACAAAGTCTTTGACAAACTCTTCACGTAGGTCAAGTATGAAGATATTTTCTTCTTTGATACCCATATCCAACGCTTTTTGACGTGCAGGCTCTACCTCTTCACCCTGACCAAGGTCAGCAGTAAATGTCACTACCTCACACTCATACTCGTCTTGAAGCCATTTAAGAATGATACTCGTATCAAGCCCACCAGAGTAAGCGAGTACGGCTTTTTTGATTGTTCTTTTTGCCATGTTAAAAACCTTTGCAATAATATTGACGCGATTTTAGCGTAATTTTGGTTAGGGGTGGATTTTTATTTTAACTATGTATAATTTTAAATACTTATATTAACAAAGGTTACTTTTATGAGACAACTTACTTTTATTCTTCTCTTTGTTTTATCACTCTTTAATTTTAATGCTTGTGGTAGAAATAATATCACCTCAGATACTACAAATACTAATAACCATACAAGCACCAATGCTGATGACCAAAGGTTACAGACTGCTTTTGAAAACCATGAAGAAAATATACAAGTACACGGAAAAGGGAATGTCATAAAACTTCTAGCAGATGACACCACTGGGACAAAACATCAAAAATTTATACTCAAACTTTCTTCAGGACAAACCATATTAATTTCGCATAATATTGATATATCCACAAAAATTGATATTTTATCACTTCATGATACTGTAGAATTTTATGGAGAATATGTCTGGAATGAAAAAGGTGGTTTAGTGCATTGGACGCATCGTGATCCAAATGGTTTACATATAGATGGTTATCTAAAACATGATGGAGTAACCTATAATTAACTCGTAACGAAGCTTCTGCTTCATTATGTTCTATCAGTAGTTAAACTATCCACACGCTCTTTCCAATACTCTGGATTACGACTATTGTATGACAGCAAGCACCAAGACTTGATGCTCTTCTTCTTTGTAGATAATCGAAAATGGAAACCGTGAGAGTAAATAGCGTCTAAAGCCATGTTCAAAAGTAGACCAAGTCGCAGGAGCATAAGAGATAGCATCAAAACCTATTTAAGCTCAAAGATAAATTGTAACCCCAAACCTTCTAGCGCATAAATAGGTGTCAAAAATCAAACCCCTAGTTTTTCAAAATTTTCGTTATAATCACATTATGAATCAAATAGAAAAGAATAATTTTACACTGCAAAACATCAAAGAAAAAAGCGCTAACATTTTGCAAAGTGCAGGTGGATTTTTAGACAATGCCATAGGTATCTTTAAAAAAGATGAAGCACTCATGACCTCAGAAGAGAAGATAGAGAAGCAACATATGCTTAACTTCATCTACGGTATGGGTGCAGGGATAGTTGTTTACCATTTTCTTATAGGGGCTGTTTTACTCCTGGGTATCATCTGGTTTTACAACCTCTCTCTGAAGAAAACCAAAACCATTATGGAAGAGAGTAAGCCTAAAAAGCGTACTTACAAAAAACGAAAAACTACCAAAGCAAGCACACAAGAAAATCCAGAGAGTTAATGCTCTTTTTGTTATAATCAATACTAATATATTCTAACGCTAGATTTCTCGCCGATGGCGAAGCTTTAGTGAGAGGAATTTTACTAAGGCTATGCCTTAGAAAAAGGAGACCTGTTTAATGAATTTGGGTGTAAATATTGACCACATTGCCGTACTGCGTGAAGCTAGAAAAGTAGCAGACCCAAACCCACTTGATGCACTTAGCATCTGCAAACGTGCGGGGGCAGACCAGATTACCATACATCTACGTGAAGACAGACGGCATATGCAAGACAGCGATGCCAAAAACATCATAGAACTCTCAAGCCTCCCTGTCAACCTAGAGTGCGCCACAGAACCAAGCATGATAGACATCGCTTGCGAGTTACACCCACACAGAGTCACCCTCGTACCTGAAAAACGTGAAGAGGTGACCACAGAAGGTGGACTTGCCGTTGAAGGTGAACAGCCTAAACTTAAAGAGGCTATCAAAAGGCTACAAGCCCGAGAAATAGAAGTCTCACTCTTCATAGACCCTACCCTCGCTGCCGTTAAAGCGTCACTAGATTTGGGCGTAGAATGGATAGAGTTTCATACAGGAAAATATGCAAACATCTATGCCATGCTTTACTCCAACCTAGGCAAAACCCACCACAGCATCCCAGAACTGAAGCTCTCACGTAAAATACTCAAACAGATGCTAGCGGATGAACTCTGTAACCTACGCCTACTAAGCTGTGATGCCATGGAGTTTGGACTCAAAGTCGCCGCAGGACATGGACTCAATATGCAAAATGTTACAAACATCGTGGAGATAGAAACCATAGAAGAGTTGAACATTGGGCAAAGCATCGTGGCGCGTTCTGTGTATGTGGGATTGGAACAGGCGATACTTGATATGAAAGCGAAACTGATACGTTAATGTAGGGTGCGTAATCACGCACCAAAAATATGATGGTGCGTGATTACGCACCCTACAGGATGAAATGATGAAAAAAGTAGCCATAAGCATCGGTGACCTCAATGGTATAGGCATACAGATAGCCCTTGAAAACCATGCAACACTTTCAAAAGACATCAGTCCACTTTACTGCATAGACAAAGTCATGCTACAACAAGCAGCACAAAAGCTCAACATGAGCATTCCCCATGATTTTCACACCATCGAAAACATAGCGCCAAAATTTGAGATAGAGGCTGGGATAATAAGCAAAAAGAGTGGAGCCTACGCTTATGCTTCTTTTGTAATGGCTGTCGAACTGGCACGCAGTAAAAAAGTAGATGCCATCTGTACACTGCCTATACATAAAAAAGCATGGGAACTCGCAGGGGTTAAATATAAGGGACACACCGATGCCTTGCGTGATTTCTTTGATGCAGAGGCGATTATGATGCTTGGGTGTGAGAAGATGTATGTGGCTTTGTTTACGGAGCATATACCACTGAAAGAGGTGGCTTCCAGCATCAACGAAAAAGATTTGACTCGCTTTTTGGTTGATTTTTACCATACTGCCAAACCCTCCACTACTGTTGCAGTATTGGGTCTCAATCCTCATGCAGGAGATGACGGAGTATTAGGGGATGAAGAGATTATAATTCAGAAAGCTATTAATCATGCAACAACGTATCTAAAAAAAGAAAATCCCTCACTCCTCACTCCTCACTCCTCACTCTTCACTGCACCTATGGTGCCTGATGTTGCCTTTACCCCTAATGTGCGAAAAAACTACACACATTACATCGCTATGTACCATGACCAAGGGCTCTCACCACTCAAAGCATTGTATTTTGATGAGGGGATTAATGTATCGTTAAATTTGCCTATTTTACGTACTTCGGTTGACCATGGTACAGCCTTTGACATCGCCTATAAAGGGGTAGAACTTAATCATCTAAGTTATATCAATGCTATAAAGTATATCGTAAAACATTAACAAAAAAGACTTGGTTCTGCTTCATCATAAACAATTTCACAATCATCATTCATCATAGAACAAAGTTTCTTTTGACAACAATCACATAAAAATCTATAGTTTTGCATATCATAGTGAATCGTATCTCCTAAGTTGAGATCATTATAACACTCCCCACATACATTCGTAACACGCAAAAGTATCTCTTTGGTTGCTTCTTGTGTCACAAAACAAGCACTACTTTTCATGGCTTATTCCTAATTTATTTATCATTTCTTTGGCAACATCAAGGGAATTGTCCAAAGCATATGCTTTTTTATATTCCAATAATGCACCTTTATTATCTTTCAAATCATACAGGGTATTAGCATAATTAAAGTGATGTGGTGCATAATCGGGGTCAATTTCAATCGCTTTTTCATGGTGTTTCTGTGCAGCTTCATCCTCTCCAAGTTTATGAAGTGCATTGGCAAGCAAGTCATGTGCCATATCGTCATTGTCATCGATAGCAATGAGTTTCTCAAAGATTTCTTTGGCTTCTGCATACTCTTTGGTCTGCATAGAAACATAGCCCATTTTCTGTAAAGCATCCATATTTTCTGGCTCTATGATAAGCGCTGAAGCTAATGCTTTTTTGGCTTCATCATAATCCTTTTTTTCTACAGCTTCATCTGCCATAGCAAGGAGTTGTTCAATACGTGTAGGTTCGATAGCAGGGGTAGAAAATGTTTTGTCTGGACGATTAATACCACCAATTTGCTCGTCAGCAATTTTTGCGTCAAAGTCTATGCCGCGTTTTGGGTAACTCCCTGAAAAAAGTTGCTTAAAAAAGAGATAAAAAACGCCAGCAGCAATAATAAGAAGTAAAAGTTGAAATGTAGTCATAAATGCTCCCAAATTAGATACCGAATAATAAGATAATCTAACTTAAATCTAAAGAAAATGTTATTTTTTTAATTGTGATGCCACTCTTCCTATGGCTTCATCCATCTCTTTTCTCGTATCAAAAATAAAAGAGTGTTTTTGTTCATCTTTTAAAATAATAAAAAGTCCATACCCTACCACTTCTACTTTGTCTTTACCTTCGACTTCTATCCATTCAAGGCTCACTTGTGTTGTTTCCTCTTCATAACCTGTTTTTATCATCACAGCCGGATAAAGCTGCGTAATCTCTTTGGTGTCAAACTGTTTATCTTCTATTGTAATTATCATAGGGGGATTATAGTATAATTTTTATAAATGAACCCTCTCATTAATCAGAGGGTTTAATTTACTCCAAGGAATATATGATGAGTTTAAAAGACCAAATCAAATCAGACGTAAAAGATGCTATGAGAGCCAAAGAAATTGCCAAAAGAGACACACTTCGTAATATACAAGCAAGCATCAAACAGATAGAAGTCGATGAACGTAGAGAGGTAACAGATGCGGATGTAGAAAGCATCCTGATGAAATATCTTAAACAAAGAGAAGATGCCAAAGCACAGTTTGAAGATGCAGGACGTGATGATCTTGTAGAAAAAGAAGATGCTGAAATAGCTATCGTTAAATCCTACCTGCCTGAGCCAATGGATGATGCCGAATTAGAAACTGTACTTAAAGAAGTGATAGCTTCAACAGGTGCTGAAAGTATGAAAGATATGGGAAAAGTCATGGGTGCAGCCAAAGCAGCCATAGGAAGCCGTGCCGATGGTGGACGTATCAATCAAGTAGTGAAAAAATTATTAAGTTGAATAATCAAATAAACTTGCAGTCGCGATAGTGGTTGCGTTTTTTTCTTTTTTGGTTACTCTTTTCTATTTTGTCGCAGTACAAAAAAGAAAAAAGTAACAAAGAAAACAACGCCACAGTTTAAATAAGAGGCAAAAGAAATAAAACGTTTAAAGTTATGAAGTTAGACCCCATATTTTACAGCTTTTATTGCTGCCGTAATATCATCTTGACGCATAAAATGTTCGCCAACCAAAAAGGCATCTGCCCCAACTTTAGAAAGTTCCACCACGGTCTCATGGTCATTAATCCCAGACTCTGCAACGATAATTTTTCCATGAGGAATCAGTGGAATCAGTCTCTCACTGAGGCTCATGTCCATCTCAAAACTCTCAAGGTTACGGTGGTTAATACCAATGATGTCTGCCCCTGCAAAAATAGCTTTTACAAGGTCTGTTTTGTTATGCACTTCTACAAGCACATCAAGCCCTAAATGTAGTGCGTAATCATGTAACTCTTTAAGCTCTTTACGACTAAGTGCCATAGCGATAAGTAAAATATAGTCCGCACCAAAAGCAAGTGCTTCAAGTACCTGATACTTGTCTATAATAAAATCTTTTCTAAGCAAAGGAAGATTCACATAGCGACGTATCATACCCAAGTACTCTTTATCTCCCTGAAAAAAATGTGGCTCTGTCAAAATAGAGAGAGAATCCGCCCCACCCTTTTCATAGGCTTGTGCGATATTCATAGGGTCAAAGTCTTCACGTATCACCCCTTTTGATGGGCTCGCTTTTTTGACTTCAGCGATGATACGATAAGGATTCTCTTCTGTAGAACGAAGTGCAGACTTTACGTCTTTAGGTACAAAAGGATTAAAAGAGAGTGAACGCCCTAACCACTCCATAGGAAAGTCAACTTTACGTTTCTCTAAATCTGTTTTTGTTTTTTTAATAATTTCATCTAATATCTGAGCCATCGATGTCTGCCTTAGGCGAATTTTTTTGTATTATATTCTAACTTTTATTTACACTGCCTAATAGCATGCCAGTGGTCACTAATCTCATCTTCTTCTAACCCTTCTTCATCCACGACTTTCTTCATCAATTTATACGCTTTTTTACATTGATGTTCTTTATAATATCCCCAAGCTAAAGAGTCTAAGTAATATGTATTATCAGGCTGTTGCTTAAGTGCATCTTTGATAATTTTCATACCTTTTTTGATATCTACTTCTTTATCAATCAATGTATATCCATAATAATTCAAATAGATACTATCATCCACACCTAAACGTAAAGCCTTATCAAAAGTAGAAACAACATCTGCTATCATTTTTTTATCATTTTTATCTTTGGCCTTTTCGAACAGTAATATACCTTTTTCAGCAAGCCATCGTGCATCTTTTGTTTTCTTATATTGGTTTTGTGCAAGTTTCAATGCTTTATTAAAAAGTTTTTTATTTTTATACAAATCATACAAAATCATCTCTCCGACAGAATGTTTTTCCAAAAATGATATTGCACCATTTATATCCCGCTGATAAACATAAATATCTATTATTTTAGAAAGTATTTTTTTATCTTTTGTTTGTCCATATAATGTTTTATATGTTTCAAGCAAACCATTAATATCTTTTTCTTTACTATATAAAACAAGCAACTTTGCCAATATCTCATTAGATGATTTATTCATCCGACGATGTGTTTCAAGTAATTGAATGGCTCGCTTACGTTCACCTGTATATTGATCCATTATATCTACCATACGAAGCAAGACATTCTCTGTAGGCAATGTATGGTAAGATTTGGTAAGTAGTGACAAAGCACGTTTATATTCGCCTGCATATAAAAATGTGTTTGAAGCAAGCTCCAAGTCCATAGGATTGGAAGAACGTTCTATCAAATCTTCTGCTTCTGTTTTGGCAGAAGTTATTTGATTAATAGTCAAATAAAGCGGAATGAGTAATCTTTGTACTTCAGGTGCATTTGGATGAGTATTGTTCCATTCTGTA
>JALSSQ010000307.1 GCA_026984165.1 Sulfurovum sp. | reverse complement strand
GCACCCAAAATGAAAGATATTAGAGAAAAATATAAAAACGACCCTGCAAAAATGAATGCAAAAATGATGGAAATGTATAGAAAACATGGTGCCAACCCAATGGGTGGATGTTTACCTATGATTCTTCAAATTCCTGTCTTTTTTGCATTGTATCGTGTACTTTTAAATGCAGTTGAGCTTGAAGGTGCACCTTGGATTTTATGGATTGATAACCTTGCACAGATGGATCCCTATTTCATATTACCTATTTTGATGGGTGCATCTATGTGGTTCCAACAACGTATTACCCCTTCTAACTTTACTGATCCAATGCAAGAAAAAATCTTTAAGTTTTTCCCTGTAATTATGACAGTATTTTTTATCTACTTTCCGTCAGGTCTTGTACTGTACTGGTTAGTAAACAACCTGTTTACGATAGCTCAGCAATATTTTATCAATCATATGTATGCTAAACAAAAAGAAGCTGTTGTTGGAGCACATAAAAAAACAAAGGATTAAAAAATGAAAAAGGTTGAAGCACCGACACTTGAAGAAGCATATGCTGAAGCTTCAAAAGTGTTAGAATGTTCTATTTCTGAACTTCAATGTGAAGTTGTGCAACACCCAAGCAAAGGAATCTTAGGTTTTTTTAAAAAGCATGCTATTATTGTTGCAACATGCAAAGCAGTAAAGGCTGAAAAAACTGAAACAAAAAAGCGACAAGAGAGTGTGGAAAAAGTCGATGTTTCAGTGTCGCCTACAGAAGAAGAACAGGTTGCTACAGAGATATTGACAACTGTAAAAAAAGAAACAGAAGAAAATATAGTCAATTCGCAAGATGTCGTATTGGAGAGTTTTTTTGATGTAGACACAGAAGATGAAGAGACGTGCGTTGAAGAAAATATCGTTTATGATGAATTGGCACTTCTCATTGAAACACAACTGAAAGAACTTTTGTCTAAATCATGTTTTGAAATTGATGTTGTTGAAGTGGATGTTAGAGACAATACCGCACTTATTTTTATAGATGGTGATGATGCTGCATTGCTCATTGGTAAGGAAGGATATCGCTACAATGCACTTTCTTATATGATATTTAACTGGTTACATACAAAATACGAACTTTTTATTAAACTTGAAATTGCAGAATTTTTAACATCACAACAAGAGATGATACGTTCGTATATAAAACCTGTGATTGAAACAGTCGAAAAAACAGGACGTGCAAAAACACGTTTCTTAGATGGAATTTTGGTGCAGATTGCGCTAGAACAACTGCGTGAACGATTTCCCGATAAATATGTGGCAGTAAAAACAAGTAAAGAGGGTAAAAAATTTATTGTCATTAATGACTTTAACAATAAATAGATGGATCAAAACATAAATTCCCAAAATTCTATAGTAGCAATTGCTACAGCACAAGGTACATCTTCTATCTCAATTATAAGAGTGAGTGGCGATGTATCTTTGTCTATTGCCTATAAAATCTCTCATTTAGATAACATCATTCCTCGACATGCACATCTAACTTCTCTTTACAATGCAAATGATGACTTAATAGACCATGCCATTATGATCTATTTTGCTGCACCTCACTCTTTTACAGGTGAGGAGATAGTAGAGTTTCAGTGTCATGGGGGCATGATAGTAGCACAAGAGATACTTGATACCATTTTAAGTTATGGTGTGAGACTTGCTGAGCCTGGCGAGTTTTCTAAGCGCGCATTTCTTAATGGTAAGATAGACCTTACTGAGGCAGAAGCGATTTCTAAACTCATAGAAGCAAAGTCGGTAGATGCAGCTAAGATTTTGGCTAAACAGATGAAGGGTGAACTGAAAACATTTGTCGATGAGAGTAGAGAGGCACTCTTGCGTTCACTTGCCTACTCTGAAGTGATGATAGATTATGCAGAAGAGGATATTCCAGATGATATGATGGAAAGTATTGTCAAGCAACTGGATGATTTAAGTGAAAAAATCGAGGCGATAGTAGATGCAAGTTATAGACGTAGAGGACTTATAGAGGGGTTTAAAGTTGCGATTATTGGTAAACCCAATGTCGGTAAGAGTTCATTGCTTAATGCCCTGTTGAATTATGATAGGGCAATAGTATCAGATATAGCAGGTACAACACGAGATACTATTGAAGAGCAAGTACGAATAGGTTCGCATATTATTAGACTTGTTGATACTGCAGGTATCCGTGATTCTGAAGATACTATAGAAAAAATAGGGATAGAACGTTCACTCTCTTCGGTACATGATGCAGATGTAATAATAGCACTTTTTGATGCCTCACGTGCATATGATAAAGAAGATGAAAAGATTCTTTCTTTACTTGAAACTTTACAAGACAAACATCTTATTGTAGCGCTAAATAAGTCAGATTTGATATATCAATTTGACTTATCTTTGTTGGGAAAGTATGATATATTGGAGGTAAGTGCAAAAAAATCTTTTGTACGTTTGACTCAACGTTTAGAATCTTTATTGGATAGTATTGGAAAAGAGGAAGAACTTATGCTCATATCTGCACGTCAAATAGAGGCAGTAAATAAAGCAAAAAATGCAATTTTAGAAGCCAAAGAACCATTGTTAAAAGGGGAATTAGAATTTTTTTCTTATTTTTTGCAAGAAGCTGTAAAAGCGATTTCTTCTATTTCAAAACCTTATGATAGTGAAGAAATACTCGACAAGATGTTTGGTGAATTTTGTTTAGGTAAATAATACTCATGTAAGCATACTGAGGTAGAATAAGATATGGAAAATATTGAACTTTATATTATTTTGGCATTAATTGTTATCATTATTGTGTTGATTTTTAATACCTATAAATTTTATCATAGCGAAAAAAGAAAAGTGAAGAATCTACATCGTTTTGCAAATGAAGGTGAGAAAGAAGCACAATATAGATTGGCAAAGCGTTATCAAAAAGGTGACATGGTCAAAAAAGATTGTCAAAGAGCAGCATTTTGGTATCAAAGAGCAGCATTTTCTGGAGATAAAAAAGCTAGAGGTCATTTAGAAAATTTTTTTGATGATAAAAAAAATCTAAAGAAAAAGAAATGTTAATAGTGTATAATTATTCAATAATATTTTAGGGAATACTATGACAAAAAAAACGATGATGATTACAGGTGTATTTTTATTACTCTTTTTTTTCTCAGGATGTGCACAAAGAGAGCTTGTGCTGGATGCACCTGATGTACAACAATCACAAGATAATACTTGGGCAAATGAAACTGATACAGAAGAAAATGTAGATATATCAGATTTGGAAAAAGAAGACAATGTAACCGTTGAAGAGAAGACCGTTATTGATGAACATGATCCTATGGAAAAAATGGAACGGATTACGTTTCCTGTAGATGAGTATAAACATTTGGCTAAAACAGGAAAGGGCACAGTAAAAGGTTTTATATATCTTAAAGATGCATATGATAAAAGAGTTGTTGGTGCCAATACACGACTCTATCTTAATCCTGTTACATCTTATTCCAAACAGTGGTATAAAGAGAGTTATCTTGGTGGTTACAAGATGCAAAAAGCAGACTCAAGACTTTTTAATTATCTGAGATTTACAGCTTCAAACAATGAAGGTAAATTTGCTTTTTATGGTGTACCAACAGGAAGATATTATCTTATTGGTACAGTAAGATGCAGTAGTGAATGTGGCTATAGTACACCTAAAAATATCCGTATTGCTACACAAGTTGCTATTTCGGGTAATCAAGTAGTTCAAAAGGATTTAACTAGATTGATAGAGTGACAAACACAAAAAGGGAAAGATGTTTTTGTGTTATGAAAAAATTTGCTTATTTCTTGGGATAAGCATTTTCAAGTACTTCATACAGTTCTTTTGGACTTATGTCTTTATTGGTATCTAGTGCATGTTGCATAATGACATTGTCCTCTTTACCATGCCATATTTTGATGTATGTTCCCTCTTTGTAACCATGGTCTTGTCTAAATGTATTTAAAATGTTTTTACCTATATAAAGTTTATAGAGCGTATCAAGGTTTAGTCCTGATTGTATGGCTACATCGATAAATGCTTCTATCAGTGCTTCTATGTTGTCTTCACAAAAAAGTCTTTTAATCAGTATTTCTACTACTTCTATTTGTGCATAATAGTCTCTGGCAGTAGGGCTAATCTCTTCTGTAAATGTTGCATAGTTATCTAATGTCTCAATATGAAGCGCTAGCTCTTCTATGGTGCCAATATTTTTTATCTTGTACTCTTGAAGTCCTTGAGACATAATGAAGTGCCAAATATCTACAGTTTCTATCTTTATATTGGCATAATCTGGTTGTGCATCGATATTTTTCCAATGTTTCCATGGGTATGATTCTATGAGCTCTGCACATTCAAGGTAGGTGCAACGCTTCCAGTCAATTTTTTTACCATTTTTAGTGATACCTTTCTCCCAGCCTTCACCATTGGTTGCATCGTTGAGTTGTTGTTGGAGTTGTAGCATTTGTAGAATTTTATTCATTTAAAGCCTTTAGAGTGTTGTATGATATTCTACCTTTTCAAGCCTTATTTAGCACTTTTTTAGTAAAATGATAACCTTATTTTACGCCCCAAAGGACGCATACTATGTCGCAAGTCAATGAACCAATAGAAAATTTAGATGAAGTACTAAAAAATCACAAACTTTCCAAAGAGGAGTATCAGGATATTTTACGTATTTTAGAGGGTCGTCATCCAAATTTGGTGGAGATAGGTATCTTCTCTGCGATGTGGTCTGAGCACTGTTCATACAAGTCAAGCACCAAGTATCTCAGAGGTTTTCCTACCACTGCGCCATGGGTGATACAAGGTCCTGGTGAGAATGCAGGGGTCATTGATGTAGGTGATGGCATAGCTGCTGTTTTTAAGATGGAGTCACACAACCACCCTTCGTTTATCGAGCCTTTTCAGGGGGCTGCTACAGGTGTAGGGGGCATACTTCGTGACATCTTCACGATGGGTGCAAGACCAGTGGCAAATATGAATGCTTTGCGTTTTGGTAGTGTTGAGGGCGATTCGGAAAATGCCAAATACCAAAGACATCTTGTGCGTGGTGTGGTAGATGGTATCGGAAGTTACGGTAACTGTATGGGGGTGCCTACCATCGGTGGAGAAGTAAGTTTTGATGAATCTTACAATGGAAACATCTTGGTCAATGCATTCTCATTAGGGCTTGTCAAATCAGATGAAATCTTTTTGGGTGTGGCATCTGGCGTAGGCAACTCTGTGATGTATGTAGGTTCTAAAACAGGTCGTGATGGTCTGGGTGGTGCAGTGATGTCTTCAGACTCCTTTACTGAAGAGTCAAAGTCACTCCGTCCTACGGTACAAGTGGGTGACCCATTTACAGAGAAGCTGCTTCTTGAAGCTTGTCTGGAACTTTTCAAAACAGACCATGTTGTAGGTATCCAAGATATGGGTGCCGCAGGGCTTACCTCTTCTGCCTTTGAGATGGCAGGCAAAACTGGCGCAGGGCTCATTATGCACCTAGACAAAGTACCAGCGCGTGAAGAGGGGATGACACCCTATGACTTTATGCTCTCAGAGTCGCAAGAGCGTATGCTTATCTGCGCTAAAAAAGGGAGTGAGCAAGCCATTATCGATATTTTTGAAAAATGGGGACTTGATGTTGCCGTCATCGGTGAGGTGACAGATACTGCACGTATGGAGCTTATGTGGCATGGTGAAAAATGTGCCGATATGCCTATCGCTCCTGTGAGTGAAGAGGCACCAGTACTTGACAGACCTACAGCGCGCCCAACATATCTAGACACAGTTCATGCAAAAAATGTAGATAGCTTTAAAGCAGTCAATGATCAAGAGGCCTATGAGACCTTACTCTCACATATAGAGGTTTCAGACAAAGCATGGGTTTATAACCAATATGACTCTATGGTACAAACCAATACTGTCAAACACCCCGGAAGTCTGGATGCCTCATCTATTCGTATCAAAGAGAGTGGCAAAGCACTCTCTATCTCTTCAGACTGTAATCCGCGTTACTGCTACATAGACCCACGCAAGGGTGCGGCACTTGCTGTAGTAGAGTCTGGACGCAATGTGGCGATGTCTGGAGCTAGACCTTTGTCTATTACAGACTGTCTCAACTATGGTAACCCTGAAAACCCAGAGGTAATGTGGCAGTTTGCAGAGGGTTGTGAAGGGATCAAAGAGGCATGTTTGGAGCTCAATACGCCTGTAGTCTCTGGAAATGTATCGCTCTACAACGAAACCAACGGAGTTTCTGTTTTCCCTACCCCTGCTATTGCGATGGTGGGACTCAATGATGATGAAAACAAAGTACTCCCGTCAGCTTTCCAAGAAGAGGGCAGCCAAATACTTCTCATAGGAGAGACCAAAGGCGAGTTTGGTGGATCCCTCTATATCAAAGCACTCTATGGTGAAACTGTGGGAACTTTGCCTCCTTTTGACTACAAGCAAGAGCTTGCACTTTGGGAGCTTGTGATAGAAGCCAACAAAAAAGGACTCCTCAAATCTGCCAAAGATGTCAATGTAGGTGGTGTTGCGATTGCACTTTCTAAAATGGCAGCTCTCTCTGGACTGGGTATAGAGACTTCACTCAAAGTAGAAAACAGTAGAGACATCTTTGATGAGTCACAAAGCAGAGCACTTCTTGAAGTAAGCAGTGATAACGTTGAAGCACTTATTCGTATGGCGATGGAGCTGGGTATCAAAGTAACAAACATTGGTAGAGTAGGTGGAGAAAATGTGAGAGTGAATGATGTAGCACTTCCACTAGCGAAAGTAAAAGATGTCTATTTCAATACATTTGCTAATACAATTGAACAAGATATATAAGGGTAAAAATGAGAGCATTATTAAGCGTAAGTGACAAAGCAGGCATCGTAGAGTTTGCCAAAGGTTTAGAGAGCCAAGGTTGGGAGATTATCTCTACAGGTGGGACATACAAGAAGCTGAGTGAAGCAGGTGTCAAAGTCATCGAGATAGATGAAGTAACCAAGTTTCCTGAATGTTTTGAAGGGCGTGTGAAAACATTAAACCCTTATGTGCATGGAGGTATACTCCATAAACGTGGTGACGAGGCACATGTGGCACAGGCCAAAGAGCTTGGCGTAGAGGGTATAGACCTTGTTTGTGTCAATCTTTACCCATTTAAAGAGACCATAGAACGTACTGAAGATTTTGATGAGATTATCGAAAATATTGATATCGGAGGTCCAACAATGGTACGCTCTGCTGCAAAGAACTTTAATGATGTGCTTATTGTTACTGATGCAAATGACTATGAT
>JALSSQ010000306.1 GCA_026984165.1 Sulfurovum sp. | reverse complement strand
TCATATGGTAAACCTTATGTATAAGATAATATGATTATACACATTCACGGCTAAAATCACTTTAAAGCAGGCACAAAAGAGATATTTTTTATTTTTTTTCATTTATCTATTGACAAAGAGAAACCTTTTGACTATAATTGCATTCCTTTTTTAAGTCAAAAAAGTGATTTTCGGAGTGTAGCGCAGTCTGGTAGCGCACCTGGTTTGGGACCAGGGGGTCGAAGGTTCGAGTCCTTTCACTCCGACCATGTAGTTATTTAAAATTGATAGTATAATGAAACAATTGATGGTGGACGTAGTTCAGTTGGTAGAGCACCTGTTTGTGGCACAGGTTGTCGCGGGTTCGAGCCCCGTCGTCCACCCCATTGGTAATAGATTGGGAACCTCCCAAATGATGAAGCGCTAGTGGCTCAACTGGATAGAGCATCAGACTTCGGATCTGAGGGTTAGGGGTTCGAGTCCTCTCTGGCGTACCAACATTATGACTACATGCACTCGTAGCTCAGCTGGATAGAGCACCCGCCTTCTAAGCGGGCGGTCTCAGGTTCGAATCCTGACGGGTGTACCACCTTTTACTATTGTTTTGTAAAGCAATCACATGCGGATGTGGTGAAATTGGTATACACGCCAGACTTAGGATCTGGTGCCTTACAGCGTGGAGGTTCGAGTCCTCTCATCCGCACCAGCTACTTTTGAAGATTTCAAATTTTTTTAATCAACCTATTTTTTAAAAATCATAGTATAATGTTGTTAATTGATATATTGTAAGGATTTCTATGGACAAAAGTTTACTTTTTTTTATTGCTATTGGCGTTGGTGCACTTTATATGGTGATTAATTTTATCGGTGATATTCAAGCAAAGGATGATGCTTATAAAAACAATGATTATATTGCGGAACATAAATATGATAAGTACCATAAGGTTGACAGCATAGGACAGCCTATATTGGTTTTTGACAATACGGATCTTAAAATACAGATTGAGGCATGGCAGGCAAGTAAGCTTAAACAGGAGTTTATGGCACTTTTTCCTAATTATACAGAAATGAAAAAATTTATCAAAGATAGAATCAGAGGGGATGCATTGCAAGATAAAATTCTTAAAGTTATTAAAAAGGTTGAGGGAGATTTTTTTGCAGGAGCGATAAACGCAGAAGAAGCCAAGCTAAGGCTTGACTCACTGAATGAGTGAAATCTGCCTTTAGTTACAAGGATCAGACATCATATTTCTGTCTTGGTAAAGATACACCTCAACACGTCTGTTTAAAGCTCTGTTTCTTGCAGAATCATTTGGCGCAATAGCTTTGGAGTAAGAACATCCTTTTGTGTATGGACGACCATTTACTGCCAAGAGATTTGCTACTGTTTCTGCTCGTTTTTGAGAAAGACCTTGGTTGTATGCGTAGCTACCTCTGTTATCTGTGAAACCTGCAACTCCAACGATAGTCTGAGGATAATTACGTAATAAATTTGCTACAGTTTCCACTTTGGCTTTAGCATGTGGTTGTAGCTTGGATGCATTGGTTGCAAACATCATTTTATCTCTAAACATTAATTTTACATAGCTATCTGTTTTTGAAACAATAATGTTTCTGTTTGGATCAAGTGCTGCAAGAGGATCATTATCTACGCCTGTTCCAAGTGCATGTGCAATTTCATTGGCTTGTTTGTCCAGTAGATATCCTGCTCCGCCACCAATTGCAGCACCAGCAAGTGCACCGATAGCTGCACGTCTATTTTTATGATGTCCTTTAGTGTTGTAACCTGCCACAGCACCTGCAATAGCACCTACAAGTGCACCTGTTTTGGTTCGATTATAACTTCCATCTTCTACAAGTCCGGGTTGATTATAGCATCCACCTAGCATGAACATTGTTACTGTTGCTACTAGAGCTGGTTTCAATAATTTCATTTTATATCCTTTATTTGTGTATTAAAGTGAAAAGCTATTGCCATCCACCAGTTTGTTTTGGTTTTTCATCGCCTACAGCATTTCCTATGGCTCCACCTGCCAAAGCTCCAAGTACTGCTCCTGCTGCGATATTGGAGCCACTATCATCACCAACATTCCCTCCTATGACAGCACCTGTTACGGCACCAACAGCTGCACCTGTTTGAGTATTAGGGTTAGAAAGTGTATTTTGATCGACACATCCATTGAGCAATATAATGCTCGCAAAATATGCAAGAAATACATTAAATATTTTCATTTTCATGGTATATCCTTTTGAAACGAATTATGATTTATTATAACATGAAATTGTGGTGAATTGTGGGGGGATTTTCATTTTTGTTTTATTTTTTCATGCCATTGCCAGAGTGTTTTTTCAAAACCAATGTGTGACGTCTTATAAAAGTGTAGCGGTTTGTTAAGGTAAGATTGTTCCACCCAACCATGATAATCATGTGGATAAAGGTAGTTTTTTGCATGGGTTTTAATGTGTGAAGGGATAGGGTGTATCTCCCCTTGCTTGATGGCATTTAAAGCGCTATTTATAGCGGTGTAAGCACTGTTTGATTTGGGGGATGATGCCAGATAGATAACAAGCTGAGAGAGTGAAATTCTAGCTTCAGGATAGCCTATATATTTGACGATATTGAGGGTAGAAGAGGCTAAATTCAGAGCAGGGGGGTTTGCATTGCCTATATCTTCACTGGCTAAAATAGCCAAACGTCTTGCGATGAATTCGGCAGGCTCACCTCCATCAATGAGTCGTGCCAGATAATAGATACTTGCATCAATGTCAGAGCCACGAATGCTTTTTATCATCGCAGAGGTGAGTTCATAGTGGCTTTCGCTCTCTGAGGAGCCAGCTTGCATAGCATGAGGACGGATCTCTTTGAGTATCTCCAGGGTGACAGGTGAGGTAATAGAAGAGGCGCTCTCCAAGAGATTGAGCATAGCGCGCACATCTCCTCCTGATGAAAAGACGAGATATGTTTTTGCTTCATTGTCTATGGTTATATTTTCAAGTGTGAGTATAGTTTCAAGATAGGTAAACATCTCTTTGTCCGAAATAGCTGTAAGCTCAAAAAGATGTGAACGCGAACGCATGGCAGCAGTCAGAGAGTAGTAGGGGTTTTCTGTTGATGCCCCTATGACAAGCGCTGCGTTACTCTCCATAAAGGGTAGCAGTACCTCTTGCTGATTTTTGCTAAGCCTGTGCACTTCATCTATAAAGATAAGCGGTTTTTGCAAGGCATTGCTATACTCCTTAAAGATTTTACGCAAATCTTCTATTTTGAGTGTGGTGGCATTCATCTCATAAAATGGACGCTCAAGCACTGAGGCGATGACTCTTGCGAGTGTCGTTTTGCCACAGCCAGGAGGGCCATAAAAGAACGTATGGGGCAGGGCACCATTTTCTATAAGTGTTCTAAGTGCGGCACCTTTGCTTAGAAGGTGTGTTTGTCCTATGAGGGCATCAAGGGTTTTGGGGCGGTGTTTTAGGGCAAGATGTGCCATAGTCACTCTTTGTGTCGGTTTTGATTTGTTGTATCGTTTTTTTGTTCTTTTTTTCGCGTGTTTTCTTCTTTTTGTTTTTGCGCATTGCGTTCATTGTGTGCTGAGGCTAGTTTGTCTTTTCTGTAGCGTTTCATAAACTTATGCAGATCATCATACTCTCTACGTGTAAAGTAACGTGTTTTATTCTCTGGCAGGTTATTGAGTTCTATACCTCCAAAAGCCACACGTTTAAGGTCAAGGACTTTGGCATCAAAATGGGCAAAAAAACGTCTAAGTTCTCTGTTTTTCCCTTCGGTAATGGTGACACGAAGCTTGGTAAAGTGTTTACTTTCACTTCTGATTTCAAAGTGTACAAATGGGGCAAACTCCATCGCATAAATTTTAGATTTTTCATGTGCGCCTGCACGCGCATCATCCAGTGTGAGCCCTTCTTTCATGGCATCCATCATCTCTTTGGTGACAGGTTTATCTATCTTAAGGTTGTAGGTACGCTCCAGTTCGCTTTCCATAAGCGCTGTTGCTACCTCCACATTGTCTGTAAGAAGCAAAAGTCCCTCAGAGGCATAGTCTAGCCTGCCTACAGGGGTAAAGTGTCTGTATTTACCTGGTAATTTATGGTAAATCGTAGCGCGTCCTCTGTCATCTTTTTTAGTGACAAGTACACCTTTGGGTTTGTTATATACAATGATGGTGAGCTCAGATCTAACTTTAATGGCTTTCCCTTTTACGAATATGCGGTCATCTGCTTGTACCTCGTATCCAAACTCTTTGAGTGGCTTTTTGTTTAAAGTGACTTCACCTGCTTCTATAAGGGCATCTGCTTCACGACGTGAATATTTACTGTTGTGTGCTATGTATTTGTTGAGTCTCATACTATTTACTTTTTATTCCTGCATTAATTAAATCATGGATGTGTAACACACCGATGATATGGTTCTCTTCATTGGTGATAGGTAAGAGTTGAATTTTTTTGTTTTCTATAAGCTTCAATGCTTCATAGGCAAGAAGGTCAACATTGTTGTAGCTTGTTGGTTGCTTGGTTGCATAGTCTATCGCATAGTGTTCAAGACTAAAATCTTCTTGCATCAGTGCACGTCTAAGGTCACCGTCACTCAAAAGCGCTACAAAGACATTTTTTTCATCTACAATGAGCACATTACCCAGTTTCCCTTGGCTCATTGTTACAATAGCATCTTTTAAAGGCGTGTCCATTTTGATAATAGGCAAATCTTCTGTACGCATCAAGTCCTTAATGCGTATAAACAATTTTTTACCTAAACTCCCTCCAGGGTGGAAAGAGGCAAAATCTTCTTTTTTAAATCCTCTCTCTTCCATGAGTGCCACAGCCAAGGCATCACCCAATGCCATAGTCAGTGTTGTGGAGGTAGTAGGTGCTATGCCAAGAGGGCAGGCTTCTTTTTCTACGGAGATATCAAGAATGACATCTGCATACTTGCCCAAAGAGGATTCTTTGTCACTGGTTAGGGCTATAAGAGGTATGCCAAAACGTTTAATATGTGGAAGGATCTTAGTGAGTTCTTCACTTTCTCCACTTGAGCTGATGGCAAGAAGGGTGTCATCTTTTCCTATCATTCCAAGATCTCCATGCAGAGCTTCTGTTGGATGAAGAAAGAAAGAGGAAGTTCCTGTACTGGCAAAGGTAGCTGCCATTTTTGCCCCTACTAAACCTGATTTCCCAACACCTGTGACGATGAGCTTGCCTTGGGTTTGTATGATTATACGGATAGCATCTAAAAAGTTTTGATCTAAACGTGATGCTGCTTTTTCCAAAGCATTAGCTTCAATATAAAATGTCTCTTGTGCAATCTTAATGAGGTTCATCGGTTCTACGCTTTATATTTTGATAAAAAGATTATAGCATAGTTGATGTGACATAATCCCCTTTTAAATTTTTAGGCTTTTTTACTTGTAGATACTTCTCCTGCATCTACTCTTTTGGAAAATTCGGTCTCTTCTCCTTTTGCCAACACTTTTGCTTGCGCTACCCATTGTTCTCTTTCAGCTCTGCCGGGGAAACCAAGTGTACTGTCAGCCCAAGCAATATTTTCAGCATCCCAAGCTGCGATTTGATCAAAATGATAGATACCAATCTCATTTAGAGCTTCTTCAATTTTAACACCAATACCTTTGATACGTGTAAGATTATCTTTTTGTCCATTACGTGGAGCAGACAG
>JALSSQ010000305.1 GCA_026984165.1 Sulfurovum sp. | reverse complement strand
CTTTGATGCATATAGATTCGACAGAAGTTGACGATATTGGGGACACCGTGTTTTCTATTTTTGAATATGACCCTGTGAACAGGATTTATATTTTCATGGCACTACCAAAAGGAGCTGGTGGTCAATCAAAAAGAACTTGGGCGTATCGTCAAAGTCATAATTAACCTAGCAAGGAAGAGGTGTTGGGTGAGTATAAATATAGAATTAAGAGTTGAAATAAATGTGAGAAATGTTTTCATGGGATTAGTTCTTCTATAAACTATGTAATAAGGGGGCTCTATATTATGAACGAGAAAGACAATGAATAAAATAAAAATTCTATTAGTTATGTTTTTACTTTTTTGGTTTTCAACTACTTTGCTTGTGGCAGATGAAAAACCCAAAGTGGATCAAAAAACTGAAAAAAAAGCTGTGAAAAATTGGCAAAGTCTATATCAAAAATCAGCTGATTTATATATGGCGGGTAAGATAGATGAAGCGATTTCCGTTGCAGAAGATGCAATGAAGCTTGCCAGTTCAAACCTTGTTGCCAGCCTTAAACAAATAGGATCATACTACCGCAGTGAAGCAGAATATGAAAAGGCAGAACCCATTTATACACGCTTACTACAGCACCAAGAAACTATATTAGGATTAGACCATCCCGATTTAGTAGAAACAATTCACGAGTTAGCACGTGTTTATCAATCACAAAATAAATTTACCAAAGCAGAGGCTTTACATAAGCGAGGAATAAAAATTCTTGAAAAATCCAAGGAGAATTCCCCAGATTTGGGATATAAAATATTTGAACTGGGTGCGCTTTATGAATTTCAAAAGTTGTACGATAAGTCAGCAACACAATATTTACGTGCTTTAAAAATATGGGAAGGAGCAAGTGAAATCAATGAACAAGATATTCTTCAAGCAGTAGGAAGTTTAGCGCGCGTATATCGAAACGGTAAGAAATATGCTAAGGCAGAACCTTATTATAAACGTATGATTGCTATGACTGAAAAAGCATATGGTAAAAAGAGTCCTTACATCATTTATAGCTTAGAGCAGCTAAAAAAGCTCTATGAGTTAATGGAGAAAGATGGAGAAGTAAAGTTGCTAAATTCTCGTATAAGTAAGATTCGTTTGTTGCAAAAACCAAAAAAGAAAAAGAAGTTTTAAAAGTGTACAAGTATCAAACCTATCATTGATCATATAAAATCAAACCATAGGATGCAAGAAACTATCTAGCTTGATGTAAGATGTAGGCTTTTTAGGGTTACCTATTTAATATTTGACATTTTTTGACATCTTTCCGTTATCATTTCTCTATAACATAACAAATAAAAGGATTTAAAATGAGTTTTGTAGAGACAAACAAAAGTATTGATGCATTACTTGAAGAGTTAGTTTCAATCGAGGACTTTAACAATGAAGAGATAGCTGTCACTAAAAAGTTTTATGGTAGTATGCATGACATATTTTTAAAATAGGAAAGAGTTAATGATGAAAAAAAACAATACATATCTTGTTATAGCCGTGTTACTGGTTTTATCTGGTTGTGGCACAAGTTCT
>JALSSQ010000304.1 GCA_026984165.1 Sulfurovum sp. | reverse complement strand
CGATGCTGATGAGACTACAGCAGTCAATGCCTATGTACACTCAAACAAACAAAATGGTGTTATCATCGAAGCAAAATGCGAATCAGCAGAGGTAGCAGAGGCAATGACTCCAGTACTTAAAGAGATCGCAATGCACGCAGCAGCAATGAGCCCATCTACACTCTCTTATAAAGACTTTGATGCTTCTTTTGTAGAAGAAGAGACCAAAGGTAGAATCGTCGCTATCGAAAAAGAGAATGAAGAGCTAGCACGTCTTGGAAAAACACTCAAAAATGTACCACAGTATATCTCTATGAGTCAACTTACAGATGAGGTCATGGCAGAAGTAGAAGAGAAACTCAAAGCAGAACTCGCAGCAGAAGGTAAACCAGAAAAAATATGGGACAAAATCCTCCCAGGAAAAATCGCAAGATTTATCTCTGACAACACAACACTTGACCAAGAGCAGTGTCTGCTTGACCAAAAATTCGTCATGGATGACAGCAAAACAGTCGCTGAGTACTTTGCAGAAAAATCAGGCGGAAAAGCCCAAATCACAAACTTCGTTAGACTTGAAGTGGGTGAAGGAATAGAGGTAGAGGAAGAAGACTTCGCAGCAGAAGTAGCCGCACAAATGGCATAATAGTTCTTCTATTTTGTCACACCTTCGAGGGAGTTTTCTCAGTCATTTACTTGACGTAAACTCCTTCGAAACAACCCTCGAATCTGCAACAAACTAGAAGACTATTATCTCTTCAGATATTTTTACTTTTTCAGCTTATATTAAAATAATTTACCACTTACTTTATTATGCTAAAATAACTTAATTCATTTTAAGGTTTATCATGTCCCAAATGCTTTTGGAATCTACCCATATTTCTCATAGTTTTGATTATACGCTTTTTACCGATATTGACTTTACTTTAGAGTCTTATGAGTCTAAGGCTATTGTGGGGCGTAGTGGTTCTGGTAAATCTACACTCTTGCACATTTTTTCTACGTTTATGAAGCCTGATGAGGGTAATGTAAGGTTGTTTGGTGAAAACTTATATAGTCTGAAAGATGATGAGATAGAGGCATTACGTCGTTATGATGTGGGGATTATTTTTCAGTTTCATTACCTCTTTAAGGGGATGTCTGCGATGGAAAATATAGAGGTAGCCTCAATGTTGAGTGGAGAGCGTATTGCCGATGAGATTTTGGAACAGTTGGAGATTAAAGCGTTGATGCATCAGAAGATTGGTGAACTCTCTGGTGGACAACAGCAACGTATCTCTATCGCTAGAGTGCTTAGCAAACAGCCGCGTATCATCTTCGCAGATGAGCCTACAGGCAACTTGGACAAAGAGACTGCAAGCTTGGTGATGGATGTGTTATTGGACTACTGTAAAGAGACGGGTGCTGGCTTACTGCTTGTGACCCATGATGAGGGTATGGCACAACGTTGCAACAAGGCCTATAGGCTAGAAGATAAAATGCTAAAAGCGCTAAAATGAAGATAGATTTACTGCAAATTCTTTATACGGTGCTTATGGTTATTTTGGCTTTTTTTTCTGCGTTGGTGGTGACAAAAAC
>JALSSQ010000303.1 GCA_026984165.1 Sulfurovum sp. | reverse complement strand
TTTACTTTGCTTCACTATGTTGTAAATTTATGTCATATATGACTATATTTTCCTGTTTTAATGATTTTTAGACATAGGTAATCTATCACTATTTTGTTTTTTCGGGAGTGTCATAAATTCTGTGTCAACACCTTTTTTGCCCATAACATTATACCAAATTTAAAGCATCTTTCAACCTCTCCTTAAAATGGATATTGAGTTGAGAGATGGTTAATGACCAATTTATAATAGGCATTGTCCACTTTTTTTCAGCATTTTGGATACCAACATAAAGCAATTTTAGCAAGCTATTATCATTAGGAAATGCACCTTTTGTTTTCGTTAAAGTACGAAATTGACGATGTACGGATTCGATAATATTGGTAGTATAAATAATACGGCGTATATCTTTAGAATATTTAAAATAATATGATAGATTTTCCCATTTGTTTCTCCATGATTCAAACACGATAGGATATTTTTTACCCCATTTTTCTTCCATTTTATCCAATGCTTCTTCTGCCCCTTCTTTTGTATCTGCTTTATAGACGGTTTTGAGTTCATTTGCAAACTGTTTTTGGTTTTTGGAAGCTACATATTTAAGAGAATTGCGTATTTGATGTACGATACAGAGTTGTACTTCAGTATCAGGAAAGACTGAATTTATGGCTTCAGGAAAGCCTTTAAGTCCATCTACTGAAGCTATGAGGATATCTTCCACACCACGGTTTTGTAAGTCTGTGAGTACTTGTAACCAAAATTTGGCACCTTCACTCTCATTTAGATAAAGTCCTAAAATTTCCTTTTTACCTTCTAAATTTACTCCAAGTACGGTATAAAATGCCTTTGAAACATAATGTCCTTCCTCTTTTACTTTATAATGTATAGCATCTAAATACACAAAAGGATATATGGACTCCAAAGGTCTTTTCTTCCACTCTTGTAAGAGGGGTATGAGTTTATCTGTTACTGTTGTTATTGCTGGTTTTGAGAATCGTACGCCATACATCTCTTGGATATGATCTGCTATCTGTGCATAAGAACTCCCTAAACTAAACAGAGAAAGCATCTTTCTTTCTATTTCATCTGACATGTGCGTCTGATTCTTCTTTACTATCTGGGGCTCGAAGCTTCCATTTCTATCTCTTGGTGTATTGAGTTCAAATTCTCCATGCTCTGTTCTCATGGTCTTTGAGGTATAGCCATTCTTCCTATTTTTTTCTAAATCCTGGGCTAAGTGTGATTCTAATTCTGCCTGGAGTGTCATCTCTGTTAATTGTTTTAGCAATGAATTTAACACACCACCTTTTGCTGTTACACTCTTTCCTGCTTTTACTTGCTCTGAAAATTTATCTAAATCTATCTCTATCTTCATTGTGTTCTCCTTCTGTATCTTTTATTTTATCCAATTGACACAGAATTTTGAACACTCCCACTTTTTCATCTCTTTAATCACTTTCCCCACATCCCCCAAACAACACCCTCCGATAGGATTGAGTATCTCACATGAGCATCCTGGGTTTTTCATCTTTTCTTTGATATCTTCTAGGGCTGTGCAATTTCCTGTCTCTTTTAG
>JALSSQ010000302.1 GCA_026984165.1 Sulfurovum sp. | reverse complement strand
CATAAAGTCATCATCATGACCGATGCCGATGTTGATGGATCGCACATACAGACACTCTTAATGACATTCTTCTATCGATTCTTAAAACCAATCATTGAAAATGGGTATCTTTACCTTGCTCAACCACCACTGTATCGTTATAAAAAAGGTAAAAATGAGATTTACCTCAAAGACGAAAAAGCACTCAATGACTATCTTATTGAAAATGGTATCTCTGTGATTGAAAGTAAAACCATGGGAGAAGCAGACTTGATTGATTTATTTAAACTTGTAGCCTACTATCGTATGACACTTAAGGAGATAGAAAAACGTTTTGCCCTACCTGAAGTCCTACGTTACATGATCGAAAATCCGGATGTAGTAGGTACGGACAATAAAGCTTTAGCCAAAACCATTGAAACATATATCGCAAAATTAGGCTACAACATCTTAAATAAAACTATCTCTGATGAAACAATTCATCTTTTTGTACAAACCAATGATGGGCTTGAAGAACTTATCGTTGATGATATTCTTTTTACCAACCCTCACTACAATGAAGCGATTCATATTCACCAAAAAATCAAAGAACACATCACGGATGAATTTAAAGATCAGGATTTACTCGCCCTCTTTGAGGAGGTTGAAAGTTCTGCTAAAAAAGGTGCCTACATCCAGCGCTACAAAGGTCTAGGGGAGATGAACCCTGAACAACTTTGGGAAACCACAATGACCCCAGAAAACAGACGACTTCTACAAGTGAAGGTAGGAGATGACGAAGCCGCAGCTGATACCTTTGTACTCTTTATGGGCGATGAGGTTGAACCAAGAAGAAACTACATAGAGAGTCATGCCAAAGATGTAAAACACTTGGATGTGTAATGTTACTATCAGAATTAGAAGAGAGAGAACGTCGTTTTAAATTAGCACTCCGCGCAGGCATTCCTGTGCTTCTTCTTGTCTCTTTAGTTTTCTACTCATTATTTGTTCAAGAAGGTACTTTTCAACCAAATCTTATTAATGGTTTTTTGATTGCTGGTATTATTTTTATTACCATTTATTTTAACTATTTTCTTATTGAAATGAGTGTCAAAGAGACTATTATTGATGGTACTACACAAAGCTTTAATGAAAAGGCTTTTATCAATAAATTAGAAGCATACAAACCCAAAACACTTATACTTCTTGTAGTCAAAAATCTCTCCACAATTGATGACAATTATAATGCCAAAAAAGTTGATTTATTACTATATACCATCATTCATAAACTAAATGAAACACTCAATCAATATGGACTGGATAATCCGCTGATTGGAAGAAGATATGGTGCAGAATTTCTTATTGCTATAAACAAAGAAGGCTATGATATTAAAAATATTTTTGACACTTTTATAGAAAAAAATAAAGAAATTGATGACATAGCTATAGACTATGATTACTCAGCAGTCACAAACACAGAAGGAAATATAGAGCATATACTCGGTCAACTCAAAGATTTATTAGCATCTTCCAAAGGCAAAGATGGGAACAATGAAAATGTGAAACATGCAAAAGAGATCAATCAAACAGAACAAGCAATTATAAATGCTCTCAACAACAAGCATTTCAAACTTGGATTTAGGCCTTTAGAGAACACCCATAATGGCCAAATAGAGATTTATGAAATTGTTGCCAAACTTATCTCTCGCGATAATAAGGAGATCCTCCCAAGAGTCTATTTACCCATCATCAACAGGCTTGGATTAGGTGTCAATTATGATCTTGCTCTTTCTGAGCATATTATTAAGTTATTGCCATTGCTCGATAAACATATATCTCTTACTTTTAACCTCTCACCTTTTTCATTGAGAAACAGAAACTTTCAAGAAAAGTTTTTTATGCTCTTAAAAGAGCATAATACTGAGACATCACGTCTTATCATTCAACTCTACGAACGAAAAACGCACCATGATCTCTCTGGATACTTTAAAACATTGGGTATATTTAGGGCCAAAGGAGTACGTATTTGTATCGATAATTTTGGATCTTCCAATGCATCTATGGAGTATATGAAACACTTTAAATTCGATATGGTTCAATTTGATCGTGAATATGTCACAAATCTTGACAATGCTACCAATATGGCGATGCTCTCTTCTTTGATTACAATGTCAAAAGATTTAAATATTTTAACAGTTGCAAAATGGGTCGATAATACATCACAAAAAAACAAACTTATCTCCTTAGGTATAGATTACCTCCAAGGTTTTGGCATTGATAAGCCTATCTCTGAAGAGATGCTTATTAGAAGATATAACGAAAAGGAAACAGATGAAATACGGTGAAAAAGAGATACAAGAATTTAACATCAATGCAGAAGAAAACTTTTGGCCAAACACACATAAAAAAAATTATACGATTAACATAGAACTCCCAGAGTTCATGTGTCTTTGCCCACGTTCAGGCTACCCTGACTTTGCCACACTTAGACTAAGCTATGAACCTAACGAAAAAGTCATTGAACTCAAAGCTCTCAAACTCTATATCAACTCATTTATGTACAGACATATCTCTCATGAAAACGCCAGCAATGAAATATATGATGCACTCTACACTAAGCTTAAACCCAAGTCGATGAAACTCGTTGCAGACTTTAACCCAAGAGGAAATGTACACACTGTCATAGAGATTGATAGCACCAAAAACTAAGCTCTTAGGAAAAAAGTATGTCAATATGACATATTTTTAACTTTTCACACAAAAATCTACTATCATACGCTATCTCAATATCGATTCAAAGGACAGTGATGATAGATTTTTCTGAAGTGATGCAAAGAATCAAAACCCTTCTTGCTTCCAAAACAAAAAACGATAAAGTGCTCGATAAAGACATTGCTTTAGCACTCAATATGAACCCACAAAACTTTGCTGTTATTAAGCGTAGGCAACGTATACCCTTTGAAGCAATTGCCTATTTTTCAAAAAAACATAAAATCAGTATGAACTGGATTCTTTTTGCACAAAAGCCAAAAAATTTGACCTAAGAAAAATTTGATGCTATAATCAGGATGTAACAAATTTATTAAAAGGAAGAAGAATGAGTAAAAGAGATGACAAAATCGCACAATATACTGCTGAAGCAAAAAAATTAGGCTTAAGTATTTCTACTGATTTAATCGAAAAAGTAACCATTGGTCTTGGACCATCTATCTACAAAAAAGACGCTGAAACGATTGCTTGTGGTCAAGCCTCAGAACTTGAAACTGTAAAAAAGAACTTTTTACAGAAAAAACTGGGTCTCACAGAAGATGATGCTACGCTGGATGCGGCCATTCAAAAAGTATGTGAAACAATGGGAACATCCAATCGTAACAAATACAGAGCACTTTTTTACGCACTTTTAACAAAAGAGTTTAAAAAAGAGTCTATATACGCATAGCATTCATAAGCGTTATATCTTTATAAACAAGATATAACGTTTCTCATCATCATTTTTACCAAACCCCACTATCTCCATATCACTATACTGTGTATTCACATCCATTTTAAGCGCATACATCATCGCATCCATATCAAGTATCAAAAGAGAAGGAATAAGCTCTCCTATAGTGAGTTGTGACTCACTACCATCTATTTCAAAACGCAACACTTTGGCTATCTTGTCTATATGATACGCATTGAGTCCTGCCTCCCCTGAATAAATAAGTCTTTTACTATCACTCACGTCTGTTTTAAGTAACCCCGCAGTCACTCTATATGACTCATTATTTCCTATTTGTTCACGTACATCTTCTATGAGGTCTATGATGTATTGCATTAATCTTCCTTGGTTTTTATTAAATACTATTGTATGCTAATTTAAAATTAAAATAGAATAATACTTTAGTGCACGTAAGAGTTAATTTGCTGTAGATTTGATTGATTTTGACATAGATTAAATAGTTTATATTTCGTAGTAGTTTGCTGTAAATTTGGAGGTTGTATCGAAGGAGCGTACTCCCAGTACGTGACTGAGATACTCCTTCAAAGTTATAGTGAAATACTACGAAAGATTAACTATTTCTCTTTTCGATGATTTCTTTGGCTACATTTTGTGGCACCTCTTCATAATGGTCAAACTCCATCGCATACGTTGCACGACCTTGTGTCATTGAACGCAGGTCAGTTGAGTAGCCAAACATCTCTGAAAGTGGTACAAAAGCATTCACAATTTTGTTACCCGCTCTGTCATCCATGCCAGATACCTGACCTCTACGTTTCGCAACATCTCCGATAACATCACCCATAAACTCTTCTGGTACTTCAACCTCTACTTTCATCATCGGCTCAAGAATCACAGGGTTCGCTTTTCTTGCACCCTCTCTGAATCCCATTGAACCTGCAAGTTTAAACGCCATCTCAGAGGAGTCAACGTCATGGTAAGATCCATCGTAGAGTGTCACTTTCACATCTTCAACAGGGTATCCTGCTTGAATACCTCTTTGCATTGCCTCTTGGATACCTTTATCTACCGGTCCGATAAACTCTTTTGGAACCACTCCACCTTTGATCTCATCCACAAACTCATAACCACTTCCAGGCTCAAGTGGTTCAATTTTAAGATAAACATGACCAAATTGTCCACGTCCACCTGATTGTTTTGCATATTTGTACTCTTGCTCAACTGAACTTCTAATGGTTTCACGGTAAGCAACTTGTGGTGCACCCACTTCAGCTTCTACCTTAAATTCTCTTTTCATTCTATCTACGATAATTTCAAGGTGAAGTTCACCCATACCAGAGATAATAGTCTGCCCAGACTCTTCATCTGTACTTACACGGAACGATGGATCTTCTGCTGCGAGTTTACCAAGAGCAAGTCCCATTTTTTCTTGGTCTGCTTTTGTTTTAGGCTCAACAGCTACAGAGATTACCGGATCTGGGAAATCCATTCTTTCAAGTATCACTTTGTCTTTTTCTGAACAGAGTGTATCTCCTGTTGTTGTGTTTTTAAGCCCCACAACCGCGCCAATCTCACCTGCATAAATCTCTTGCACCTCTTCACGCTTAATCGCATGCATCTTCATGATACGTCCAATACGCTCTTTTTTGCCTTTAGTAGAGTTAAGTACGTACGAACCGGACTCTAAAGAACCACGATATACACGAATAAATGTCAACTGACCCACAAAAGGGTCGGTCATGATTTTAAATGCCAATGATGCAAACTCTCCATCATCTGTGGACTCAACAGTCACTTCAGCATCTTCATCATCCATCTCAGTACCTTTGATTGCAGGTGCTTCTACTGGAGACGGGAGGTAAGCGACAACAGCATCAAGCAATGTTTGCACACCTTTGTTCTTAAATGCAGTACCTGGAAGCATTGGTACAACATGCATCGCGATTGTTGCAGCTTTAATACCCGCTACAATCTCATCTTCAGTCAGCTCTTCACCTTCTAAAAATTTCTCCATCAGCTCTTCATTACCATCAACCTCAGAGATACCTTCAATCATCTTCTCACGATACTCTTCAGCTTGAGCTTTGAGCTCATCACGTATCTCTTGCACATGATAGTTTGAACCCATGGCAGCATCTTGATCCCACACTACCTCTTTCATCTTGACCAAGTCAATCACACCTTCAAAGTTCTCTTCAGCGCCAATTGGAAGTTGAATCACAAGAGGGTTTCCTTGAAGTCTTTCTCTAATTTGTCTTTCAACCTCCAAGAAATCCGCCCCTGTTCTATCCATCTTGTTGACAAATACAAGTGAAGGAACACCGTATCGGTTTCTTTGTCTCCAGACTGTTTCAGATTGTGGTTGTACCCCACCAACAGCACAGAATACAGATACAGCACCATCAAGTACTCTCATAGAACGTTCCACTTCAATCGTAAAGTCAACGTGACCTGGAGTATCGATAATATTGATTTGTTTTCCTAGCCATTCACAGGTTGTTGCAGCAGAAGTAATGGTAATACCTCTCTCTTGCTCTTGCTCCATCCAGTCCATTGTTGCAGCACCATCATGCACTTCACCAATTTTATGTTCAACACCTGTGTAAAAAAGGATTCTCTCTGTTGTTGTAGTTTTTCCTGCATCAATGTGTGCAGCAATACCGATGTTTCTTACGTCTTCAAGTTTATGCGTTCTTGCCATAACCTATTTCCTTACCATCTATAGTGAGCAAAGGCTTTGTTCGCTTCTGCCATTTTATATGTATCTTCTTTCTTCTTGAAAGCAGCGCCTTTTTCTGTCGCAGCGTCCATAAGTTCATTACTTAAACGCTCCATCATTGTTCTTTCATTTCTTTTTCTAGCGGCATCTACAATCCATCTAATCCCTAAAGATTGTTGTCTTACAGGTCTTACTTCGATTGGCACTTGGTAGGTTGCCCCACCTACTCTTCTAGATTTTACTTCCATAACAGGCTTGACGTTATCCATTGCTTTGTTGAATACTTCAATACCTTTCTCATTTGTCTTTGATTCAATTCTCTCTAACGCAGCATATACAACTTTTTGCGCTACACTTTTTTTACCATCAAGCATGACTGCATTGATAAATTTTGTTAATACTTTAGAACCATATACCGGATCTGGCAATACTGGTCTAACGGGAGCTTTTCTTCTTCTCATTGTGTTTCCTTCAATTATATTAATTTACTCAAAAGTTCTCAAAACTTCTGTATTTTTCTTCTCAGATCTTATCTGATACTCAATGTTTCTCAGCTCTCATGTTTTATAAAAGCCACTCTTAGTTTCTATTTTTTAGGCTTCTTAGTACCATATTTAGAACGTGCAACGGTTCTACCGGTCACACCTGAAGCATCTAGCGCACCACGTACAATATGATATTTCACACCTGGTAAATCTTTAATTCTTCCCCCACGTACAAGTACAATAGAGTGCTCTTGAAGGTTGTGACCTTCACCACCAATATATGAGATGACTTCAAATCCTGATGTCAATCTCACTTTTGCAACTTTTCTCAAAGCTGAGTTTGGTTTTTTTGGAGTTGTAGTATAAACTCTGGTACATACGCCTCTTCTTTGAGGACATTTTACGAGCGCAGGTGATTTTGATTTTTTCACTTGCTTTTTACGTTCTTTACGAATCAATTGGTTAATTGTAGGCAAATCGTTTCCTTTCTTTATGTTAGTTTGAATTGAATCTGGTTATTACACCATATGCAAATACTTAAGCAGAAGTACTTGTATAGAGTGTAGAAAAATGGAGGCATATTATATCGAAAAATTCTTTGGATTTTCTTATAAGGAAACATGAGTGCACTAGGGTCGCTAAAATCGACCACTAGCCATTTGGAGTTTTTGTATGAAGCGTCAGTTTTATCGACCCTACGAAAAAATTATTCTGCAGCAGTAAGTTCAATATCATCATTGTCAATCATACCTGTACCCACTGGTATGAGACGACCAATCACAACATTCTCTTTAAGATCTTCAAGTCTGTCAACTGTACCCGCAATAGATGCAGAAGTCAATACTTTTGTTGTATCCTGGAATGAAGCCGCAGAGATAATACTATCTGCACCCACAGCAGAACGTGTAATACCTACAAGCATCGGTTCAGCAATCGCTGGTTCACCACCAAGTTTAATCACCGATTCATTTTCTTCTTGGAATTTACGACGAGAAACAATATCTCCTGCAATAAATTTAGAATCTCCTGATTCAACCACTTTTACCTGTCTCATCATTTGAGAAGCTACTATCTCAATATGTTTATCTGAGATATTCACCCCTTGACGACGATAGACCATTTGCACTTCAGAGACAATATACTCATATAATGCTTTTTCACCAAGTGCAGCCAAGATATCATGGCTAGAAACAATTCCTTCTGTTAACTTTTCCCCTGCATGTACATAATCACCTGTATGTACGAGGGCTACTTTATTTTTATCTACAAACTGCTCTGTAATCTGCCCATTATCACCAGTAATGATTAGTCTTTCTTTCCCTCTTAATGGTTTTCCAAAACTTACCACTCCGTCAATTTGTGCAATCAATGCAATATCTTTGGGACGTCTTGCTTCAAAGAGTTCAGAAACCCTTGGAAGACCTCCAGTAATATCTTGAGATTTGATAGCTGCTTTTGGTGTTTTTGCCAAAATATCTGCAATATTTACTTCATCTCCATCTTGTACAAAAAGAATAGTTTTAGGGTCAAGTTGATAACGAATTAATTCTCCACTCTCTGTAGCTAAAGTTAATGCTGGTTTATATGCTGCTGGTATATACTCATTCAACTCAAGTCTGGTATCTCCCGTAACTTCATCAAATTGCTCTACAGCAGTAACACCAGGAATAATATCTTCAAATTTTAACTTACCTTTCTGCTCAGCAATAATTGGCTCAGAATATGGATCCCACTCCGCAACAACAACCTGTGTAGAAACTTCAGGTGCTGAAAGAGCATCTCCTCTTTCTACCAGGGCATCATTTGCAACTTTTACTATAGAACCTCTTGAAATATAATGGCGTGCTGCTTCTCTATTGTTCTCATCAACCACTACCGCAAAAAGTCCCTTTTCATCCACTTTTGTTCCTGCTTTAATACCATCGTGTGCTTCAAGATAATCTCCTTTTAATAAAAAGAATTTTACCATACCTTTAGATTCAGAGAGTACTTCTTGTGTCACCGGTGCACCATTTTCAACTTTAAGTTCGGAAGCAAAAGGAATACGTGACGGTACTGACCATCCTTCTTTAATCACTTCAACGATAGAATCACCTTCTTCTACTTTATCTCCATCATTTAATGGTAAATACAGTTTCCCCTCAATTTTACCGGTAACACCTGCAAGTTCATTTGATTTAGCAACATCTGATTTTCGTAAATTATATTTTACCTCATCTTGTCCTTTGGCAATCACAGAGACAACAATCTCATCATGGGTAACAACTACTGACATAGTACCAGAAGTCACTGCCTTGATTTTTGGTTCCACCAAGAGAACACCTGCATTTCTTCTATTGGCTACAATAAGATTGCCTTCTGTATTTCTATATACATTTAAATTATAATATCGCACAAAACCTTCTTTAGTTGCAACCACAGAACGCTCTTCTTTACCAGCAGTTGCTGTACCACCGGTGTGGAAGGTACGAAGTGTAAGCTGTGTTCCTGGTTCACCAATAGACTGTGCGGCGATAACACCAACTGCTTCCCCACGTTTGACAATCTTGTTGTCTGCCATATTGAGTCCATAACATTTTGCACAGATACCTTTGGGTGCTTTACATGTTGATGGTGCTCTCATAATGACTGAACGTACACCTGCTTCTTGTACACGTGTTGCCATCTCTTCATCTATCATCGTACCTTCAGATACAAGCACTTCAGAGGTAATAGGGTCAATAATTGATTCAGCCAACACACGCCCATAAATTCTGTCTGCAAGTGGCTCAATCATCTCGTTTCCTACAACAATGTCAGAAACTTCAACACCTTCATGTGTCCCACAATCTGTCATCGAAATTTTTACATTTTGTGCAACATCAATGAGTTTTCTAGTCAAGTAACCCGCATTGGCTGTTTTAAGTGCTGTATCGGCAAGACCTTTTCTGGCACCGTGTGTTGAAATAAAGTATTCAAGTACATTGAGCCCTTCACGGAAGTTTGAGGTAATCGGTGTTTCAATAATCGATCCATCTGATTTCGCCATAAGTCCCCTCATACCAGAAAGTTGACGTATCTGTGCTGCAGAACCTCTTGCCCCTGAGTCAGCCATCATATGTACAGAGTTAAAACCTTCTTTATCTTCTTTAATCAAAGACATAAGACTACTTGCAATACCATTATTTGCATCCGTCCATATATCAATAATTTTATTATATCGTTCTTGGTCTGTTAATAATCCTGCACCATATTGTCTTTGTATCTCTTTTACCTCTTCTTTTGCAGTAATTACATTAGACATTTTTTCATCAGGGATAATGATATCTTTAATAGAAATAGATACCCCTACTTTTGTTGCATACTTAAACCCCATATCTTTAAGGTTATCAAGGAAACCTGCTGTTTGGGCCACTCCACCTATTTTATAGATATAATCAACCAAAGCACCAATATCTTTTTTCTTTAATACTTTGTTCCAATATTTTTCAGGTACATAATCGGGAATAATGGATTTTAAAATCAACCTGCCTGCTGTTGATTTGACAATTTTTCCATCAAGCACTGTTCTAATGCGCGCATTAAGATCCAAAGCATTTTGATTAAAGGCGATCTCTACCTCTTCAACATTTGCAAAAAGCTTATTTTCACCTTTGACATCATTCTTTTCTAAGGTAAGATAATAAAGACCCAAAATCATATCTTGTGAAGGTACGGCTATCGCTTTACCAGATGCTGGAAGCAAAATATTCATCGATGCAAGCATCAATACTTTTGCTTCTGCAATCGCTTCATCTGAAAGGGGTACGTGTACCGCCATTTGGTCACCATCGAAGTCGGCGTTAAATGCAGAACATACGAGTGGATGCAGTTGAATCGCTTTACCCTCGATAAGTCTTGGGTGGAACGCCTGAATTGAAAGTTTGTGAAGCGTTGGCGCACGGTTGAGTAAGATAGGGTAATTTTCAACCACCTCTTCTAAACACTCCCATACTTCATTGACTTGTTGTTCAATCATTTTCTTCGCTTGTTTAAGCGTTGTTGCATACCCTTTCTCTTCAAGCTTTGCCATCAGATGCGGCTTAAAGAGTTCAATCGCCATTTTCTTAGGCAAGCCACATTGATCCATACGTAAATCTGGTCCTACGACAATCACAGAACGTCCGGAGAAATCCACACGTTTACCAAGAAGGTTTTGACGGAAACGCCCTTGTTTACCTTTAATCACTTCTGAAAGTGATTTGAGTGGTCTTTTATTCGCACCCTTTACAGCATTGCCACGTCTGCCGTTATCAAACAATGCATCAACTGCTTCTTGAAGCATACGTTTTTCATTTCTTACAATAATCTCAGGTGCATCAAGCTCCACAAGTCTCTTAAGACGTTGGTTACGGTTAATCACTCTTCTATAAAGATCATTGACATCAGAAACTGCAAATTTACCACCATCAAGACTTACCAGTGGTCTCAAATCAGGTGGAAGTACAGGCAGTTGAGTAAGCATCATCCATTCTGGACGGTTACCTGAATGCAAGAAAGCTTCAATCACTTTAAGTCTTTTGACAATCGTTTTTCGTTTTGCTTCAGATTTTGTCGCCTCAATATCAAGTTTTAGCTGATTAAACATCTCAACCAAATCAAGCTCCGTTAGAAGCTCTTGAACAATCTCTCCACCCATTCTTGCATCAAGCCCCGTATCACCAAAACGTTGAACGATTTGTTGATACTGCTCTTCATTCAGCACATCATACTTCGCAAGTGGATTTAAACCTTCATTGTCATACGATGCTTCACCAGGTGTTTTTACAATATATGCTTCATAATAAAGCACACGTTCAAGGTCTTTCATCTTTACACCAAGCAATGTACCAATACGTGATGGCAATGAAGATACATACCAAATATGTGCCACAGGAGCAATAAGGTCAATGTGCCCCATTCTGTTTCTTCTTACTTTTGAAGAAGTAACTTCAACACCACATTTTTCACACACTACACCTTTATAACGCATCTTTTTGTATTTACCACACAGACACTCGTAGTCTCTTATTGGTCCAAAAATTTTGGCACAAAAAAGTCCGTCACGCTCTGGTTTGAGGGTTCTATAGTTAATGGTTTCTGGTTTTTTTACTTCACCATAACTCCATGAAAGTACTTTTTCAGGGCTTGCAACTCTTAATTGTAACGCTGCAATATCCCCTGGTCTCTCTTCGTTGTTTAAGTCGATTGGTGTTAAGTTTTCTAAGTACTTACTCATTGTCACCCTCCATTGCTTTTTTACTCTCATATAATTCTGTATCAAGCCCTAATGCTTGAAGTTCTTTTGTCAATACAAACATTGTCTCAGGTACACCTGATTCTGGTACAGATTCACCTTTGGTGATCGCTCTGTATGCTCTTGCTCTACCGTCAACATCATCAGATTTGATCGTAAGCATCTCTTTCAAGATATGCGATGCACCATAGGCTTCCAGTGCCCATACTTCCATTTCTCCAAACCTTTGTCCACCAAAGAGTGCTTTACCACCTACTGGTTGTTGTGTAACCAATGAGTATGGACCAGTTGAACGCGCATGCACTTTTTCATCTACCAAGTGGTGGAGTTTAAGCATGTACATGTATCCAACATTGACACGCTCGATCATCTGTTCACCTGTTCTACCGTCAAAGAGCGTCATTTTACCATCAGAATCAATTTTTGCAAGCTCAAAAAGCTTATCAAATTCTGCTTGATTTGTACCTTCAAATACCGGTGCAGCAAATTTCACTCCTTTGGACCAGTCCCTACCATATCTAATGAGGTCCTCGTCTGAGAGATTTTCAAGAAATGCCTTAGCATTCATAAGCTTTGCAACATCTGCAATCTCTGTCATCTTTGCTCTAAGCGCTTTAACAAAATCTTTTTGTTGTGTATCAAACATCTCTTGAATCTGTTCTCCAAGTCTCTTACCTACAAGTCCGAGGTGCACTTCAAGAATTTGACCGATGTTCATACGCGAAGGTACCCCTAGTGGATTCAAGATAATCTCTACAGCTCTTCCATCTTCCATATATGGCATATCAATCTCTGGAACGATATTGGAAACAATACCTTTGTTTCCGTGACGTCCTGCCATTTTGTCTCCCACTTTTAGTTTACGTTTAGTGGCGATATAAATTTTAACCAATTTAGTGACACCTGAAGGGAGAATATCATCTTTTTCAAGGATAGTTAATTTCTCTTCATGTTCATTTTTAAGTCTTTTTTTCTGTTTTAAGAAATAATTTTTAAGTGATTCGTACTCTTTTTGCACTGACTCTGAATAAGATTGTACCACACCACGAAGTGCAAATCTATTGGTCTCTTTAATTACTTCTTCAGGAATTGTTTCGCCAGCTTTGTATTCTCTTTCTCCAACGACTACATCCTTAATCAATGCCTGAGAAGCAAGATAATGAGATATACGTAAATTTTCTTCCCTATCTATCATTAATAGTTGATCATGATGATCACTGTCTAAAATAGCTTTTTCTTCTTCATAAGCCTGAATGGCACGAGCGTCTTTTTCATATCCTTTTTTTGTAAAGACTTTAATATCGACAACCACTCCTTCCATAGAGGCTGGACAGTAGAGTGATTTATTGACCACATGCCCTGCTTTTTCACCAAAGATGGCACGTAAAAGTCTCTCTTCTGGCGTAGGCTTAATCTCACCTTTGGGTGATACTTTCCCTACCAAAATCATTCCTGGTTTTACGTAAGTACCTATCTCAACAATACCAGACTCATCTAAGTGCAAAAGCTCATCTTCACGAATATTGGGGATATCACGTGTGATTTCTTCTGTACCATGTTTCAATTCTCTTGCTTCGACTTCTTTTTCGTATGTGTGCACAGACGTAAACGTATCTTCTCTAATAATTTTTTCAGAGATAATAATCGCATCTTCATAGTTATACCCATACCAAGGCATAAAAGCAACCATAATATTCTTACCAATGGCCAATTCCCCTTGATCCATATTGGCACCATCAGCAATGATTTGTTTTGCTTCTACTTTATCACCAAGCTTCACAATGGGTGTTTGGGTAAATGTTGTATTTTGATTTGTTCTCATATTTTTATCTAAAGGGTAATGATCAATAAATACACCAGATTCATCTTCACCCATGATATAAATATTTTTTGCATCTACTTTTTCAACCGTACCTGCACGTTTTGCTTTTACTGCTTCCCAGGCATCACGAGACACAATCGCTTCCATTCCAGTTCCTACTACAGGAGCTTCCGTTTTAAGTAATGGTACTGCCTGACGTTGCATGTTTGACCCCATCAATGCACGGTTGGCATCATCATGTTCCAAGAAGGGGATTAACGCAGCAGCAGAACCAGATATCATCAACGGTGAAACATCAATCAAGTCAACGCGTTTTGCATCATTAAGCTCAATGTTCCCATTGAGTCTCGTTTCGATAAGATCTTCGGCAATACGCCCATCTTCAGTTAACACTGTAGAGGCAGGTGCAATACATTTATCTTCTTCTTGTGTAGCTGTTATATATACAATTTCATCTGTTACTTGACAATCTTTCACCACTTTATATGGTGCTTCAATAAACCCATGCTCATTCACCTTTGCATAGGTAGAGAGCGTATTGATAAGACCAATGTTTTGTCCCTCTGGTGTTTCTATAGGACAAATACGACCATAATGGGTAGGATGCACATCTCTTACTTCAAAACCAGCTCTTTCTTTGACAAGACCACCCTCTCCAAGTGCAGAGAGCCTTCTTTTATGGGTTACTTCAGAAAGCGGGTTTGTCTGATCCATAAACTGTGACAACTGCCCTGATGAGAAAAATTCCAAAATAGTATTGGTTATCATTTTAGAGTTAACCAAGTCATGTGGCATCAATTCATCAAGTGTACCAGATACTGTAGTCATTTTATCTCTAATGGCTTTTTGCATCTTAATCAGACCATTATGTAACTCATTACCAAGAAGCTCACCAATCGCTCGAATACGTCTATTACCCAAGTGGTCTCTGTCGTCAATATGCCCTTGGCCGTTTTTCACCTTAATAAGATATTTAACCGTATGGATTAAATCTTCTGCGGTAAGCACTGTGGTGTATGCAGGGATATCAAGACTTAATTTATGGTTCATTTTCATACGACCAACTTTTGTTAAATCATATCTTTCTGGATCAAAGAAAAGTTGTTTTAAAAATGCTTTAGCTGCATCAGGTGTAACTGGTTCACCTGGTCTCATCACTTTATATATACGAATAGCAGCAAGCACATTTTCATCATCTATCTCTTCTGTTTGCTTAAGCAATCTAAGTGACTCATTATCGGCAATAAAAGCATTGATAATTGACATATCTGCCCCATCAGCCAAATCATTAATAATATCTATACTGTCAATGCCCTGCTCTATCATTTTTTTCAATTTTGCTTCATCTAAGGGAGTGACAACATCATACAACACTTCACCACTCTCTTGATCAATCACAGGTGATGCCAAATGTCTCTCAAGAAGTACTTCTAATGGGTACTCAACCCATTCAAGTCCTTCATCAATTAATTTTTGTGCCTTTTTCTTTGTTAGCCTTTTCCCCGCATTGACAACCGTTTTGCCATTAATATCTTTCACATCATACTCTGCTCTACCACCAAAATCATCAGCATCAAACTTCACTAAAAATCTATTATCTTTAATTGTAATTTTTTTTGTAGCATAAAAAATCTTGATAATATCATCTTTAGAATAATCAAGTGCCCTAAAGAGGATTGTTACTGGAATTTTTCGTCTTTTATTAATACGTGCATAAAGAATCTCTTTTGAGTCATATTCAAAATAGAGCCATGAACCACGATCAGGAATAATTTGTGCAGAGTAAAGCAATGGTGCTCCCACTGTTGTACTCTCTTCTTCTTTGAAAATAACACCTGGCGATCTGTGCAATTGATTCACAATGACACGTTCTACCCCATTCACCACAAAAGAAGTTCGTTCTGTCATCAATGGAATATCTCGAACAAAGACCGCTTGTTCTTTGATCTCTTTTGGATCTAATTTTTCACCTGTTTTTTCATCTCTGTTCCAAATCGTTAAAGCAATATTCATTTTCAAAGATACAGAATAGGTCAACCCTCTTTCCATACATTCGCGTACTGTATATTTAGGTTTAATAATCTCAGAATTCTTGTAGGAAAGTGTCACTCTGTTTTGCTGATCATGAATAGGAAATGCCGATCTAAATACTTTTTCTAACGTAGAATTTTTTCGGTCTTTCTCACCTAACATTAAAAAGTTTTCGTAACTTTTTTGTTGTAGCTGAAGCAGGTTTGGAATTTCAATTTCTCTTGGTGTCTTAGAGAAGTCAACACGGAGTCTGTTACCAGAATGCAAAGAGTTTAGCATGTTTATCCTTGTAGTGATGTTGGTTTATTGTCTTAGCTAATTAATATCGTTTTATAATCTTACTTTTATTTCTAAAAAGACTATTATAGATACACAAAGAAACTATTAGAGGAGGGTATGAAATGTCTCCGAATAGCTTTTAACTATATCTGTAGGTATGAGACCAAACATTGTTTGGTCTCAACAAATAAGTCCAAAGACTTATTTAAGCTCACATTTAGCGCCAGCTTCTTCAATTTGTTTTTTGAACTCTTCAGCTTCTTCTTTCGCAACACCCTCTTTAAGTACAGATGGTGTCTCTTCAACTGCTGCTTTTGCTTCTTTAAGTCCAAGACCTGTAATTGCTCTTACCACTTTAATAGTATTTATTTTTTTCTCACCAGCATCGGTAAGTACCACATCAAACTCTGTTTGTGCTTCAGCTGCAGCACCAGCTCCTGCCTCTGCGCCACCTGCTACTACAGTCGCTTGTGCAGATACGCCAAACTTCTCTTCAAATTCTTTTACAAGCTCAGAAAGCTCTAATACTGACATGTTTGAGATAAATTCCAATACATCTTCTTTAGTTGTTGCCATCATATATTCCTTAAAATAATATTCTTTAAAACGTCTCGCGTTTTATTCAAAAAAAGAGCCTCGTGGCTCTCACCACTCTACGCCTCGGCTTCTAATTTTTTAGAAAGTGCATCCAACCCAATTGTGAAGTTTTGTACAGGTGCATTCCATACATTAAGAAGCATACCAAGAAGTACATCTCTAGTAGGAAGTTTAGCCATTGCATTAATGGTATCCATACTAGCCACTTCACCCTGGATTAAACCAGTTTTGATTGAAAAACTCTCTTTAAAATCAGTTGCTGCTTTATCTGCAATCTTACATGGTGTTACTTGTGCATCACCCCAGATTACTAAGTTTGTGTCTGTAAATTCAATATCTTCACATCCTGCATTTTTCAATGCAATACGTGCAAGCTTGTTTTTTACAACTTGTACATTGGTATCTTCTTCTTTAGCCCAGTTTCTTACAGCTTCAAGATTTTCAACCGTCATACCTTTGTAATCACAAACGATAATAGCGCCAGCGTCTTTAAACGCTTCTGTCATCTGAGCAACTAACTCTTCTTTTCTGGCTCTAGTCATATATTTCTCCTTCCGACCTCTAAAAGGGTATAGGATAAACCTACACGATTACTCTTTCAAGTAAACTAATTAAGCTTTCGCCCCTTTTATCTTTGATCTAAGATTATGAGTAGTAAAAATTACTCTCAAACAAAAATTATGCAAACTCTTGTTTGAAAATAATAAATGATGAGCCAGCTTCTAAAGCTGACCCACTTACAACGTCATTACTTAATCTCCATTAACTCTGTAGTATCAAGCGTGATCGAAGGACTCATAGTGAGTGAAATCGCACCATTTGTAATAAATCTACCTTTAGCAGATGCTGGTTTTGCTCTGTTAATTGTCTCTAAAAATGTTACAAAGTTTTCTTTTATCGCTTCTTCAGAAAAAGAGATTTTACCAATCCCTGCATGGATATTCCCTTTTTTATCTACTCTAAAGTTTACTTGACCACCTTTTGCATTTTCAACAGCCTTAGCAACATCCATCGTTACTGTACCTGTCTTAGGGTTAGGCATAAGACCTTTAGGTCCAAGTATTCTTGCTACCTTTCCAAGTACACCCATCATGTCAGGTGTAGAAATAACAATATCAAAGTCAAGTTTCCCTGCTTGAATATCTTCAATAAGGTCTGCTGCACCAACAAGATCTGCACCTGCTGCTTTGGCTTCATCAGCTTTTGCATCTTTTGCAAACACCGCTACTCTTACAGTTTTACCAGTTCCATGAGGAAGAACAACTGATCCTCTTACCATTTGATCTGCATGTCTAGGGTCAACATTAAGATTAAGTGCAACTTCAACTGTTTCATCAAATTTTGCTGACTTAAGTTCCTTTAGTGTTTTCATTGCTTCATCAACACTATACTCTTTGCTTGCATCTACTTTTTTAAGTAATGCTTCTCTTCTTTTACTTGGTTTTTTTGCCATTTTGTTTCTCCGCTTTTATGCTCCCACATTTTTTACATCATGTGGTGAAAGATTTATTTCTAACTAATAGACTACTTAATCTACTATTTCCACACCCATACTTCTACAAGTTCCAGCGATAATGCTTGCAGCCATTTCTCTGTCATTTGTATTTAAGTCAACAATTTTTCTATCAATAATTTCATCAAGTTTTGCTTTAGTGATTGTTCCTACTTTATTCAAAAGTGGATTATCTGTACCTTTTTTAAGACCTGCTGCCTTCAAGATAAGTTCTGATGCAGGCGGTTGTTTCGTTTCCATTGTAAAACTTTTATCTGCATAGACAGTTACAATGACTGGTACTTTAAAGCCCATTTGATCTTTTGTTTTTTCGTTAAATGCTTTACAAAATTCCATAATATTGACACCACGTTGTCCAAGTGCTGGTCCAACCGGTGGTGATGGGTTCGCTGATCCAGCAGGGATCATCATTTTAAACTTTTCAGCTATCTTTTTTGCCATCTGTTCTTCCTTTGAGATTAATTGGTCGTTTATCTTTTTATTTTAAGTCCCAAGATACAAAGACTAGACACATATGTCTAAATGTTAAATGATTTTCTCAACTTGTGTATAGAGAATTTCAACAGGTGTGTTCCTACCAAAGATAGAAACATTCAGTTTCAATGTACCATGATCAAGATCATACTCTTCCACCATACCTGTAAAGTTGGAAAATGACCCATCAATAATACGAACCATTTCACCTTTTTCAAAATCAACTTTAGGACGTGGTGCAGATTTCTGTTCTAATTTTGCTAAAATATTTTGAACATCATGCTCTGCTAAAGGGGTAGGTGTTTTTTGTTCACCGATAAATCTAGATACTCTTGGCAACGATTGAATCTTATGCCAAAGGTCTGTATCCAGATCTATATGTGCAAATGTGTAACCCGAGTAGAGTGTACGTTCAGTAATTTTTTTCTCACCATTTTTAACTTCAATTACCTCTTCAGTTGGAACAACGATACGATCAACTTTCTCTTCGATACCATAATCCTTAACAAGTTGTTCAATACCTCTTTTTACAGATTGTTCAGAACCTGAATATACTTGAATTGCATACCATTGAAAAGCCATTGTTAATTCCTATAAAACTGATGATACGATGGATGACATTAAGAGGTCAACCAATGCTAAAAATATTGAGATGACAGTTACTACGAGAACAACTGCTAAAAATGCTTGTCTTACTTGTACTTTTGTTGGAAATATTACTTTATGAATCTCCGCTTTCGCGTTTGCAATAAATGTTGAAATTTTTCCCATATATGTTACCTTTTTTTGTGGCAGGCCAAGAGGGACTCGAACCCACGGCACCTGGTTTTGGAGACCAGTGCTCTACCAACTGAGCTATTGGCCTACATTAATACCAAAAGCATACGCTTTGGTATTAAAAAGTTCATTTTACAACTTCATCTCTTTATGTATTGTGTGACATTTACACCATTTACAATACTTTTTAAGCGCAAGTTTTTCTGTTGTTGTCTTTTTGTTTTTAGTGGTGTGATAATTACGTCTTGTACATTTCTCACATCCTAAGTGCACTGTTTCTCTCATTGTTATCTCCTATGATAAGTTTGCAAGAAGGTACCCTTCTTACAAGTGTTTCTTTTAAGCAATGATCTTAGAAACAACACCGGCACCAACTGTTCTACCACCTTCACGGATAGCAAATTTAGTACCTTGGTCCATTGCAACAGGAGCGATAAGTTCAACGTTAACTTTAACGTTATCACCTGGCATAACCATTTCAGTACCTTCTTGAAGTTGAACTGAACCAGTTACGTCTGTTGTACGTACATAAAACTGTGGTCTGTAGTTGTTAAAGAATGGGGTGTGTCTTCCACCTTCTTCTTTAGTAAGTACATAGATTTCAGCTTCAAATTTTGTATGTGGTGTTATAGAACCTGGTTTACAAAGAACCATACCTCTTTGTACAGCATCTTTTTCAATACCTCTAAGAAGTACACCACAGTTATCACCAGCTTGACCACAATCCATCTCTTTACGGAACATTTCCACACCAGTAACTGTTGTTTTTTGTGTATCTTTAAGACCAACAATCTCAATCTCATCACCTACACATACTTGACCTTGATCTACTTTACCAGTTACAACTGTACCACGACCTTGGATAGTAAAGATATCTTCGATTGCCATAAGGAAATCTTTGTCTGTTTCTCTTTGTGGTTCAGGAATATATGCATCTACTTCATCCATAAGTTTATAGATTTTTTCTGACCACTCACCAGCATTTCCAGCTTTTGCTTCTTCAAGTGCCTGGAATGCAGAACCAGCTACGATTGGTGTATCATCACCTGGGAAGTCATATTCAGAAAGAAGTTCACGTACTTCCATCTCTACAAGCTCTAACATCTCTTCTTTGTCTTCATCATCAAGTTGGTCTTCTTTGTTTAAGAATACAACGATGTAAGGTACACCTACTTGCTTAGAAAGAAGGATGTGTTCTCTGGTTTGAGCCATTGGTCCATCTGTTGAAGCAATAACAAGAATAGCACCATCCATTTGAGCAGCACCAGTAATCATGTTTTTAACGTAGTCTGCGTGACCTGGACAGTCAACGTGAGCGTAGTGTCTAGTATCAGTTTCATACTCAACGTGAGAAGTAGCAATGGTAATTCCTCTTTCTCTCTCTTCTGGAGCATTATCAATTTGATCATAATCCATAGTAGCTTGACCATTTTTAAGACCAAGACACATTGTGATAGCAGCTGTCAATGTAGTTTTTCCGTGGTCAACGTGACCGATTGTACCGATGTTAACGTGCGGTTTCGTACGTTCAAATTTTTCTTTAGCCATGCTTTTCTCCTAGCGTATAATGTTTTATAAAGGCAGTATTATACCCAAATCTTCTTAAGTCAATATTAACCTATATGGACAGGAGTATAGTATAGCTACTACACACTTGTCCATACGTGGTTTTAGTATTTATGGAGCCCATAGTGAGACTTGAACTCACGACCTCTTCCTTACCAAGGAAGTGCTCTACCCCTGAGCCATATGGGCACTATATCATCATAACTGTAATGTTGTTTTTATTATAAGTGTTTGCTTGATTGATAATGTGAAGTAAGTGTAAATAATATATTCACATCAGCTCCCAGATATACCATGGAGCGGGCGAAGGGATTCGAACCCTCGACAGCCTGCTTGGAAGGCAGGAACTCTAGCCACTGAGCTACGCCCGCATAATATTCACATGGTGGTGGGTGAAGGATTCGAACCTTCGAAGACATAGTCAGCGGATTTACAATCCGCCCTCGTTGACCACTTGAGTAACCCACCGTAATGTTTTAAATTAAAATAACTAAAGCTTTTACTTAACTAAAAATAAAATTTGGAAATGCGACAAATCACATAAACCATCTGCTGAAGATATTCATAATCTTTGTTCCGGTCAAACACTGATAAAATTTATGGAGCTGGTGAAGGGACTCGAACCCCCGACCTGCTGATTACAAATCAGCTGCTCTAGCCAGCTGAGCTACACCAGCACCATCATTTAAAAGCCAATGCCATTTAAATGGACGGGAATTATAGACAAAACCTTTTAAAAAGTCAAGTTTTTTTTGTAAAAAAATAGAAAATTCTTCTTTTTTAGATATTTTATATAGAATATCGCCATACATCAATGAGGTGAACCTATGAAAATACTACTTGCACCAAGCGAAACCAAAAAATCTGGAGGGGAATATCCTTTTCATCCTAATGATTTGCTTTTTAAAGAGCTTGCTCCCTACCGAATGAAACTTTTACATACCTATATCAATGTGTTACAACAAGGTGACATGCAAGTACTTTCTAAAATGTTTGGCATTAAAAAAGAAGCTGACATTCTTAAACACAAAAAAGATATTATCCACGAACTTACCATGAAAGCTGTAGAACGCTACACAGGTGTTGCTTTTGATCACCTGGACTACAGTAACTTAGATAGTGTTGCACAAACATACATAGATGAAAATGTCATACTCTTTTCTAATCTCTTTGGTCCCATCAAGGCTGATGACCTCATCCCTGAGTATAAACTCAAGCAGGGAGAAGCTGTAGGGGAGATAAGACCTGAAAAGTTTTACAATGAACATGCTGCGCACCTCATGGAGGCATACTTGGAAGATGAAGAGATACTTGACCTGCGTGCAGGCTTTTATGACAAATTTTACAAACCAACCAAACCCTACACCACACTCAAATTTATCAAAGAGGGCAAAGTCGTAAGCCACTGGGCAAAAGCCTACAGAGGGATTGTCTTACGTGAGATAGCCAAAGTGGGTATCACCACTATAGAAGAGTTCATGACCCTTCCTATAGAGGGCTTAAGTATCCATGAAATACAAACAAAGAAACATAAGACTGAGATTGTCTATACGATAGAGCGTTAAGGAGATACCGTGCGTGAAAATTTATTTGAAATGGGTGCCAACTTTGAAGATGGATGGCGTGCTGACAATAAAAACAAATCCAACAAGCCAAGCTCTACTGAGCTAAAAGCGCCCGACAAACACCAACTATATTTTGCAAAAGAAAAACGTAGAGGAAAAGTCGTGACGATAATCAAACCTTTTTACGTGGCAAAAAGTGATTTGCAAGCCTTAGTCAAAACACTGAAGAAGAAGCTGGGTACTGGCGGCACAGTAAAAGAGAATAGTTTGGAATTTCAAGGAGATATCCCAGAGCAAGTGCGAAAACACTTAGAGTTACTGGGGTATAGGTTTAAAAAGTAATTAATGCTTATCTGGTCTTTGGTCATCTGGAAGCTTGCATAAGTCAGCCTCATCAAACATCTCTTTTTTGGGAATCAAAAAAGCAATGATACTGACTACCACACCAAAGATAAGAACTACCATATGTTCATGCCCTGGAAAAAAAGATGGTAACGTTAACTTTCCTGCACTCTCTCCCATAAGAGGCTTAAAGAAATCTGCATAATACAATGTAAATACAAGCCCACCAAGTAACCCACCTATCGCACCCACCAATACATCGATACGCCCTTCAGCGATAGAGACAGGTCCTGTACCAGGACATTTACCAAAGATAGCCATAGAAGCACCAAACAAAATACCTCCAATAACCAATCCTTGCCAAATGATAGGCTTAATATGATAGTGCGCTCCACCTGCTTCAATGAGAAAGTAGAGTCCTATACTTGTCAATCCTACTGTTAAAAACAACATCTTAGGTACAATAGTATCTTTCAGCATGGCGAAACCTGCTATCTTTTCAAATTTATCTACCCTTGTGTACTGGATAATCCCACCAAAAATCACACCAATTAGGAAAACCAACACCAAAGAACCATGCCCTTGGTAAATCACATTTTCAAACATCTGTGCCATACGAGATGCCAAATCATCTCCTGCTGTTTTAACAATAATTTGCATTAATCCTCCTTCGTTTTATAAAATAATCTACCTGTAATGACTAGTGTAATCATCACCACTGTACCAAAAATCATGGCAGAAATGGCCATTTGACTCATACCTGACATAAAATGTCCAGAGGTACAACCACCAGCCAAACGTGCCCCGATAATCATCATAAACCCAGCAACAAAACTCCAAAAAAGTCTTGAAAAAACAGAATTGTTTTTATATCTTTTCCACCCTGTTGGAATCAGTGAAAGACGGAATGTTTTCGTAAGAAATACAGAAACAATAAGACCACCAAAGAGTGAGCCTAAGAGCATGATGCCTTCCCAGGAGCCTGCATTTTTAATCTCTTTTAAGTAAGTATATTTTTCTGGATCAAGGTCAAAGACAAGTCCTGCAAAAAAGGGGACATAAGTCGATGCACCTATAGGTCTGTCTGCACCAAATACAGAGAAAGTCATTAGAAGTAGGCCTGACATAAGTATGCCACCCATCCACCATGGTAATCTGTTCATAAAAATCCTTTAATTTTTTGATATTATAACTAAAAGTGAATATATTTATAATATTTAATTATTTTATAAATATCTTCAAAAAAATTGAAAACCTCATTATGCTATTAAGCTGGGTCTAATCCGTGCAAATAGTTTTGATATATTTCCAAGTTAATGCGCATATAAGGAGATTTCAATGATATGGGCTGCACTTTTGCTATGGCTTTTTGGGTTTCTTCTATGCTATAGCCATTGAAAAGAAGCCACGCTGAGACCAATAATACTGAACGTGAAAGTCCAAGCGTACAATGCACATACACACCTTCTTGTTTGTAATCTTCTATACACTGTACCCCTTGATGCAAAGATTCTGGACTCTGTATGGTCTGATCTAAAAAAGGAAGCCTTATTTCTGTCAAACCTTGTTTTTGGACTTGTTGTTCTGTGGCAAGGTTCAACACCATAGAAATACCTTTTTCTTGTAATATATCGTATTCTTTTGTACTTGGATAGCGTCCAAAATAAACATTGTCTTTGAGCCTTTGCATAAGGGGAATTTTATGTTTATAATACTGCCAGGAGAGATAATTGCCTATAAAATAAGGTGCAAACAGTAACCATTGCCACCATGAGGCTTTAACCTCTTTTCCTGCAAGTAATGTATTCAGTCCAAAAGCATAAATAACACTCACAGAAAACAGTGATAAAAATAACCAAAATAGTAACCAAGAAAAAGAATCGATATTAACTGAAAGTATAAGAAACGCTGCTGAAGCGACTAGATAATAAAGTGCCATTTTGAGAGAGCGTGGTGTGGTAAAACTTCTAATGAAGATAGAATCTTTTTCTACATGAATAAAATAAAGCGTGAAGAATCCTAAAGCTGCACCTGTGGGAAGATCAATAAGATGGTGTTGAAACACAAAAAGTGTAGAAAGCATAATAAGCCATATCCATGTAGCAACAAGTATTTTTAACCACCAAATCGTTAAATATTTGCGCATAGAAAACCACAACACTATAGCAAAAGCGATATGTAACGATGGCGCTTGGTTATAGGGTAAATCTGCTTTCAATACACCAAAAAGAAAAGAAAATGACTCAGTAGTAGCAGGCTTTTCAAATGCAAACTGCATCGGAAACAGGGTAAAAAATAAAACTGCTACAAGGATAATGAACAGCACCCTTGCTACAAGTACACGAAGCTCCAAGCGTGTGTAAGGAAAAAGAAAAGCACAAATAAACATCACATCCGATGACATATAAGGCACAATAAATTCAGGAATAAAAGGTATATTTTTTTCCCAGTCAATATTGAGTGAGGGGTGTGGCGCGGTAAGTCCTGCATAATAGTTTGCCACACCATAAAGCAAAAAGAAGATAATACCGATATAGAGCATCCACACCAAACGCTCTTTTATCACAGATTGTGCTGTTAATTCAGGATCAAATGCATAATACATAATATTAGTTTTTCCCTTTATATTGTGCTGATGATACGGTAAAGATGCCCTGGTTATCTATAGCCATTTGTTCTTTTACAAATCCTCGAATTCCAAAAAGGGTGTCTAACTCATATTGACTTCGACGACGCATAATCCATTTTTCTTGTCTGTGATTGCCCAAGACGTTGGCTATCTGTTCTAACTGTGGGTGCCACGGTTGTCCTGTATAAAGCAAATATCCCTCTTCTTGAATAATAGAAGTAATACCATCCATAGCTACACCTATAAGATCATTGTCTTCAAACAGTTCAAATACTCCTGAGATGATGACAATATTTGGTCTATACCCTTTTAAATCATAATTATCTACACAAAATGCATCACTTTGTGCATAGGTAATATTGGATAGCTTGCGTTCTTTTGCTAAAGCTCTACCCTCTTCTATATTTTGTTGCTGATAGTCACGTACTTGTATCTCCACTTCTGGATAAGCCTCAGCTATCTCTATAAGATACCGTGCAGGTCCTCCTGCGATGTCCAAGATACGTACTTTCTCATCTTTTTCTTGTAATAGAGCTATTTTTGCTTTGATCGCGGCTATCATATGCAGCTTACGTTGCCTGATACCTTTCCACCCTATACTCTCTAAGTAATTTTTGTCTATCATTTTTCCTAGCCAAGTAACACCACTTGGTTTGTTTTTATAAACGTGGTCTAATGTGACACCTGAATCAAAACCATATTTTTGTCCTATTTTTATTCCGTCACTCATAAATCCTAATGTTTTCATCAGAAAACGTTGTGTGGCATACAACGCTTCTTTCCATACGGGAAGTGTTCCAAAGGCAATGATATCTTTTTCTTTTTGTGTTACCCGTATCACTTCTTCTAACATAAAGGTATTTTCTCGACTATAACACACCTCCATAAAAGAGGCTATCTCTGCTATGGCCTTTTGACATCCACTTTCATAAAGTACTCCATGGTAAAATCCGTCTAGTTTTACAAAGCGTTTGAAAGATGAAGAGAGTTTCGCATAAAAGTCACCCTGCACAGCACTTTCTACTACATAGTCTTTAGTGGCTGAAAGCACTAACATTGGGAGGACTATCGTTTCTGCATCTTTTACTACCCTTTGTGCAGTATCAAGTAAAGTGGTCAGCTGTCTAGCAGGGATATGTGGCATGATAAGTGTATCTTCATCATAAGACCTTTGTTCTTCTATATTATGGGTAAGAAATTTTGACTTCACATAAGACTTAATATTTAATTCTGGCTTGAACATGATGGCTAACTTCAAAAATAATTTCGCAAAAGGAAAATAAAGTTTGATCTTAAATGCAGGGGCTATAAGTGCCACACCTTTTACTTTTGGTGCATAGTCATGTACCCAAGTACTCGCAATCACCCCTGCTACAGAATTCGCGATGATAAAAATATCTTCTTGCTTTATACCCTCTTTTTCACACACAAAAGAGACAAAAGCATCCAAGTCACGCACAAGCTCCATAAATTCATAACTCGCTTCTGCTTCTGTATGTCCATGTCCTCTGTTATCATAAGAAAATATCTTATATCCTGCAAATTCTGGATTAGCCGCAATACTCTCTAATCTTCCAGAATGCTCATGACCACGGTGCAAGATGATGAGAATACGTCCATTAGACTCCACCTCATGTTCCCACTCTCTGTAAAATAGTGCTGTATTGTCAAAACTTTTAAACGTACTTTCTGTTGTCTTCATCGATTAGTCCTTCTGTTTTTAACACATATATATAAAGTAATAAAAAAATGTAAAATGTTACTATACACTTTTTATATATTCCTTTTCTAGCTCTTTTATGTTTCTTTCTAATCTTTTGGTAAAAGATTGATTGTTTTCATCTTCATTATATAATGCTTTACCAATATGCACATCTATAATAAAGGGTACAAATAGTGCCTCGCCTTTAGGTAAAGCTTTACCTGCACCATGAATATATACGGGGACTACTGGTACATGAGGAAACTGTTTTGCTAGATGCGCTATACCCGTCTTAAATGTATTCATTTCGTCCGGTATACCACGACTACCTTCTGGAAAAATGATAACTATTTCTCCTGCTTCCAACGCTTTGGTGACACCCAAAAGAGGATGCCCCTCTTCTTTACTTGGTCTACGCTTGATAGAGATAATACCTAACACAGTCAAAGAGAACCATGCGAACCATTTATTCTTCATAAAATAATCAGCTGCAGCTACTGGTCGAACTTGATGAATATCACTAAGAGGAAAGAGGCTCATTAACACCAAGGTATCAAGATGACTATTATGATTGGCTGCGATAATACAGGGGCCCTCAAGTGGTAGATTCTCTTTGTTGACCACATGCACACCAGAGACTATGAGTACCAAAGGGCGAACAAAAAGTGCAAAAAATATCTTTTTTAACATCTCTTTCTCCTAATAGTAAAGATAGTATACATAATGAAAAAAAAGTGGTGTTGTGTAGATAAGGCTATCTACCCTGTCCAATATCCCTCCATGTCCAGGTAACATATTGCCCGAATCCTTAACACCGATGTCACGCTTAATCATAGAGATAACCACATCCCCTATAAACCCACCTGCAGAGATAATCATCCCTGCGATGAGCGCTTCGTACCAAGTAAAAGGGGTAAGAAAAGAAAGCAGTACAGCCAAGATGCTGATGCTTACAAAAGCACCTACAAAACCCTCGACAGTTTTGTTTGGACTTACTTTAGGAATGATTTTTCTTTTACCTATTGATTTCCCCCATATATACTGAAGGATATCATTGAGTTCTGTCAGTAGTACCAAATAGAGTACAAGCTCTGTACCCCCTACACTCTGTCCCGTTACGGGTTTTAAAGTTATCATGTATGCTAAATGAGAAAGACCAAAAACAAACATTATAAGTCCCCACTGAACCCGTGAGGTATTTTCTAAAAACCCTTTGGTTTCGCCTATAAGTACCTGCCTAAAGGGCAACAGAAGAAAAAGAAATACCGGTATCCAAATAATAAACATACCATACCATCCAATACCTGCAAAATAATATTGCGGAATGATGGACACATAAGCATAAAACATCACCCGTCGATCTGTTTGGCGAGAAGGAATAAGTGTGAAATATTCTTTGAGTGCCAAATATGATAGAAAACCAAAGAAAAACATAGCAGCCGTAGTATTTAACATCGTACCTACCGTAAAAAATCCTATAATAATCCACCATGAATTGATACGGTCTTTAAGCTCTTGTGTAGGAAATTTAACATAGATGAGTACCGTCGCTGCTATGAGTGTAAGAAGAATACCTCCTAAGACTATACCTGCTTCAACACTTACCATTTATTCCAATCCTTTTCTAGCTCTGTTCCATACTGTCACTATACCCAGAATAATAGAGAGAAGCAAGAGTCCATCTGACCACCAGCCTGGCATTACACCAAGCCCTATAAGCAGAGCCAATAGTCCCACAACAAACGCTCTATCACTCTTACCCATCGGGCCATCATAGCGACGTGTACCCCCTATCACTGCACCAAGTATGCCCGCTACCTCTGTAAAAAGTCCTATGACGACAAAAAGTACCACCAACACAGGCGAAAGTCCTGAGATCAATGCTAAAGGTAAATAAAGTGCCACATCTGAAATAACATCACCTAATTCATTGAGCATAGCACCTTTATCACTCATCATATCGTATTCTTTGGCAAGGATGCCATCTATAGCATTAAGTGCCATTCGTATAAACATTACAAAAGGTATGAGAAGGAGTATCCATGTTTCCCCCTGTGTGAGGGCAACCAATGCACCTGTTAAGATAGAGAGTATAAGGGCTGCCCATGTTACTTGATTGGGCGTAATCCCTTTAGTATGTAAACTTTCGACAATTGGTCGAAGTAAAGCTTGAAACTTTGGTTTTAAATCATAAATAGTCATTCTATTCCCTTATAAAATTAAACTATTATACTATGAACCTAATAAATGTTACTTTCCTATCGCCAAAGCATACAAAACCATTTCATCATTACCTAAAAAGTCATTGACCTCATCATCATAGTAGGCACCTATGCCGGAACATCCTATCTGCATATACTGTGCTGCCACATAAAGACGTTGCCCTATGATGCCTGCTTTTTGGTAGAGAGCTTGGTAGTTTTTGGCTTTAGAGGTTAAAAAGAAAGCCGCTGCACCTTGCTGAGAGAGTGAGTATTGCTCTAGCGATAGATAGCCTGCTTTTTGTGCGAAATCTCCATACTTGACATACGCTCCATCTTTGTAAAGTCCTAATGGCATATCAAGTACACGATTGACGACCACATAGACATTGACTTTTTCATCACAGTCTGAGAGTATGGGCTGTTCTATCATTTCTAAGATGTAGTTAAACTGCCCTTTGGTAATGGCTCCTTCATGAAAGCCACGCTGTGAGCGTCTGTGAAAAAGTGTTTCTTGTAGTTTGGTAGTATTGTACGTAAATTTGGGCGCTTTGATTTGACGCTTGCAGGCTTCTAAATTCATAGTCTCACTGTATGCCTGCTCTATTATCTCATTTTGTTCAAAACTTCTGCTGGCATCGACATAAGGCAGGGCAAACTCTATCGCTTCTACCTCTGTGTTTTTTATAGGTACTGCCATAGATGCACCTGCTAAAAACCACTCCCTGCCTTCAAATCCAAACATACGATTTAGCTTTTCTCTATTAATATTGTATAACATCTGTACTACATGGGGTTTGAGTAGTGCAGCAGCTTCTATGCTTCCTAATAAATGTCCAGCATCTAGCAAACAGTAGCGAAAAGCGCGGTTTTTATATTTCCATGAAGAGCGGTAATAGACAGCAGAGACTAAAAAAAGGTACCCACGCATCGCTCTATTAAATCCCAAATAAGGCTCTAGCCCTTCATCTTCGTTGATACTTTGCAGTAATGTCAATGAGGCACTACGCACTTCGTAGTGGTAAATGCCATCCTTTTTCCCCTCTACTCCTCGCATCTGAAAATAGAGTTCATTTGGGTAAAGTGCCCCTGCAGAGGGGTTGATACGTAGATAATACTCACCACTAGGGTATGTTTTTTTAGCAGTTAGTCCTGCGATATGATAGAGAAAATTATCTTCTACCACCTCCAAATTTAACTTATATTTTTTGTAACTCTCTGGGTAGTTTTTATAAGTGTTCGGCTGGTTTTCCCATGCGATACGGTTAGGGTTAGTGCGTACAGAGTTATAAGAATGCTTTGTACTAGCGTGATACCAAAACATTAAAGACCTCTTGATGTTTGACTTTTAATGCTTCTATTTTTTCTTTGGCTTCTTTAAAAAGTGCCGCATGCTCTATCTCCTCGGTACATAGGTGTGCATAGCGTTCATATGAAGCGATGACACGCTGTGCTTTGTTGGGCATATTTTTGCGATTGCGTTTGATATGTTCAAAGGTAATCGCTCCATTGATGAACCCTTTTACCAAGTTTGCCAAAGGGTGCTTTTTCAAGCGTAAAGGATGCCATGCCTCTTCAAGCACTTCATGTGCCTCAAAATATTCTTCTTCATCTAGCAGTTTCATGTAGGCTTTGAGTGCCCCTTCTAGGTCATCATTCATGGTAAGCATTATTGTATAGCCTTCTTAATTTTTTCTATGAGTTTAGTGATATTTTTATCATGAGCAAAACACATAGTCGTTTTACAGGCAAGATACGCATCACTCTCTTGTACTTTGCTTAAAAGGAATGGGTACTGCACCTTATCTAGTACCACTTGAGCAATACGTAACTTCTCTTTTTTGGCATGAATGATAATATCGCCTTTATATAATCGTAAAAAAATATCAACCAATTTGGAAGCAGAGGCTGGATTGACATCTAAGACAGTAGCACTCTGTGTTATTGTTTCTTTTACCAAACTGTTGTATGTTAACATTTCAGTTAAAGCACCTACGCGAAGTAAATCATCTAGCATCACAGATAAAGCAGAAGTGTAATACCTGTCATCAAAGTCAGCATAGGTACCTATGTCATCATCACTTAGGTACCAGTGTTTGTCTCTATAAAATTTACTTATTGCTTCCTCTGTTAAAGTGTGCGCTAGTTGTAAATACCTCTCATCATAACTTCGCTCATAACCCGCAATGAGTGCATCCACTAAAAAAGCGTAATCCTCAAGCAGTGCTTTTTGTGTAGGTACTTTGCCTATAAGCGTTTGATGATAAAGTATCTCTTTGGGTCTCATAAGGACAAGCAAGGCATCCATACTCTTTTGTGCCAAAACAAGATAGCTCTTGTCTATTTTTGAGGCCTCAAAAAGTGCCTTTATCATCATAGCATTCCATGCAGTATTGATTTTTTTATCTACAAATGGAAAAGGTCGTTTGCTACTTATTTTTCTAAGGTACGCCTTTAGCTCTTCTACTCTAGGAGGTACCGCCTCAGAAGTAATGTGTGGCTGGGAGAGCTCTCCATCGATATTGCCATCTTCTTCTATGCCCAAATATGCCAACGTATCTTCTATCTCTTTAACTTTCCATCCTCTCTTTGTTAAAGCATTTTTTATCACTGCATAGGCATAAATAAAATACCCGCCCTCCTCACCTCCAGAGTCTGCATCACTTGCGGAGAAATGCACCCCGTCTTGTGCATAGTGCTTTTCCATTTGAGCAATACTCTCCTCCACCACTTTTTTGTAAAGTTTCTCTCCTGTGAGGGCATATGCTTTTGCATATACCCCAATAAGCTCCGCATTGGTGTATAGCATCTTTTCAAAGTGTGGTATCTGCCATGCTTCATCGACCGTATATCTAAAAAACCCTCCATATATTTGGTCATAAATGCCTCCTCTTGCCATTTTTTGGAGTGTCTGTTCTGCCATATACAACGCTTTTTCATTGCCATTCAATGCATAAATATCTAATAAAAGTGCTATTTTTGAGGCTTCAGGAAATTTAGGACGTTTTGCAAAGCCACCATTGTTTACATCAAATTGTTTACTGAGTGCCAACATTGTTGTGTTTATCAGTTTTGTACTTTGAGGTAGATGGAATGTTTTAGTCTCTATCTGTTTTTTGTGTTTTTCTATCGCCTTAGAGATCGCCTGTTTTTCTTTGGATAAGGCAACAAAAGAGGGTAATAAGTGCAACAATCCCTCCGAACCATACGCTTCTTCTTTGGGAATATATGTCCCCATAAAAAACACCTCTTTTTGAGCTGTCATAAACACACTCAAAGGCCATCCCCCTCGTTTACCATACACCTTTGTATATAGTTTCTGATACTTCTTGTCTATCTGTGGATACTGTTCTCTATCTACCTTGATAGAAATAAAATTATCATTAAGCAACTTCGCTACTTCCAAATCTGTAAAACTCTCCTCTTCCATCACATGACACCAATGGCAGGT
>JALSSQ010000301.1 GCA_026984165.1 Sulfurovum sp. | reverse complement strand
GTAGGCTACGGCATCGCAGATACTGAAATGATAGAAGAACTCTATAAAATGAGACCACCATTTAACATCTCTACGCTTTCACTCGCTGCAGCCATAGAGGCATGTAAAGATGAAACTTTTGTAAAAGAGTCTATTGTTCTGCATACAGAACAAATCAAACGTTATGAGGCTTTTGCAAAAGAGAATGGATTTAGATATATTGAAAGTTATACCAATTTTATTACCTATTTGTTTGATGAAGGTATGGACTCTACAAAGATTACAGATGCGTTATTGAAAAGAGGTGTGATTATACGAAACCTTGCTTCCTATGGGATGAATGCAATGCGTATTACAGTAGGGACACAAAAGCAAAATGATATTTTCTTTAAACATTTTCTTGAAGTGATTGCATGAAAAAAGTACTTGTTGTCAAAGCTTCTGAAGTGAAGGTAAGCCCTTTTGTTTTAGATGATTTTATTGTTAAGCAGAAGCATGGTAATATGAATCAGATTACCAAAAAAGCCCTAAAACATTTAGCTGATGATTTAGGGCTTTCCTATGATGATAAACAAATTAGTTTTACAAAAAAACTAATGACAGCATATTTACAAAGACAGGTAAGATGATGAATATAAAAGCATATTCCATAGAAGAGTTAAAGAGTCTTGCAGAAGATATTAGACAAAAAATATTGGATACCGTCAGTAAAAATGGTGGACATCTCTCTTCTACCATGGGTGCAACAGATTTGATTGTGGCGATGCATAAAGTATTTGATGTAGAAAAAGATCCCTTTATTTTTGATGTAAGTCACCAAGCGTATGCACATAAACTGCTTACTGGACGCTGGGAAAGTTTTGAGAGCCTACGTCAGTTTGGAGGGATTTGTGGATATACCAAACCCAAAGAGTCCAAATATGATTATTATGTCGCAGGGCATAGTTCTACGTCTATTTCACTGGCAGTAGGTGCAGCAAAAGCCATAGCACTTAAAGGTGAAGATCGTATTCCTGTAGCTTTGATTGGGGATGGTTCTATGTCTGCTGGTATGGTCTATGAGGCACTTAATGAACTGGGGGACAGGAAATATCCTGTGGTGATTATTCTTAATGACAATGAGATGAGCATCGCCAAACCTATAGGGGCTATCTCTAAGTTGCTTTCGCAAACAATGGCAGGTTCTTTTTATCAAAAATTTAAAGGGAAAGTGGAAAAAGTGCTTGACCATTTACCTGAAGGTGCTACTTATATGGCAAAACGTTTTGAAGAATCTTTTAAGTTGATTACACCGGGTATTTTATTTGAAGAGATGGGTATTGAGTATATAGGACCCATCGATGGGCATGATATAGAAGCGTTGATAGAGACAATGGAGGTAGCCAAGGTCTTAGGTAAGCCAGTCATCATCCATGCACAAACGACCAAGGGTAAAGGGTATGAGATAGCTGAAGGTACCAAAGAGCATTGGCATGGTGTCAGTGCATTTGATCTCAAAACAGGCATAGCGCCCAAAAAAAATGGAGCGAAAGCTGCTACTGCAATATTTTCAGAAACACTGGTGCAGATGGCTGATGAAGATGAAAAAATT
>JALSSQ010000300.1 GCA_026984165.1 Sulfurovum sp. | reverse complement strand
TTTGGTTCTATCTCTTCAAGTGATACATTTGTTAAAATATCTTTTAATCTATTTCGCATCAAAAACCTTTTTTGATTTATATTAACATAAATAGCTTATTCACACGCACAGCCATCTCCATCAAAATCCACAACCTCCCCTCGCTCATTACGCTCATACGCACAACAGCTAAAAAACTGAGAAGCCAAAGCTTTTTTGGCTCTAAAGAGTTGTGATTTGGCGGTGTTTAGGGGTATGCCTTTGAGTATAGATACCTCTTTTAAGCTGTATTCTTGTAGTTGTGTAAGCTCTAGCATCTCTTTTTCTTGTACACAGAAGACGTGAAAAAAGTAAAAAAGGGTGCAATACTTTAGAGGTGCCTTTATTTAGAGCTGAGAAGCCCTACTCACCCCATAGGGTACAGTATCTCCTCATGCACCTTGTCACAGGCTCTCAACACATCATCACTCAAAGTCAAGTCCATTGCCTTAAAGATGGGGTCTAACTGCCCTGCACTTGTTGCTCCTATGATGGTAGACGCCACAAAGTCAAACTGTTTTGACCATGCCGTAGCTAGAGTGACAGGGTGTATGTCTGCTTGTTTGGCTATCTCCACATACTTGGCTGTAGAGGCTAAAGTTTTGTCATTTAAAAAGCGTGTTGCCATGGTTCGTTGTCTTACGTTGGGTGAGTTCATGTAGGTGGTGAAACGCCCTTTTGGTGGAGTCGCATCAAATGACCCACCATTGTACTTACCACTTAGCACCCCACCACCAAGTGGCGAGTATGGGAGTAGTGAGATGTTCTCTTTTTCGCACATAGTAGCAAGCTCATCTAAAAAGCGGCGGTTGAGCAAAGAGAAGTTATTTTGTATAGACTCAAAACGAGCAAGCCCATGCTGTTCACTTTTCATCAACGCTTTGGTCGTGCCATACGCTGTGTCATTTGATGTACCTAAGTACCGCACTTTCCCAGACTGTACCAAGCTATCAAATGCTCTCATAGACTCTTCTATGGGTACAGAGTTGTCTGGCCAGTGCATTTGGTAGAGGTCTATGTAGTCGGTTTTCAACCGTTTCAAACTCCCCTCCACAGCACGCTCGATGTGAAATCTGTCTATGGCAGTCAGCCCATGACGCACAGGTGGCACAAACCACCCATTGGCTGCTCCTGCCACTTTAGAAGCAAGTATGATGCTATCACGAGGCTTCGTCTGCATCCACTCCCCTACTATCTCTTCTGTGAGTCCACAGAGTTCACCTGAGGGTGGTACGGGGTACAGCTCTGCAGTATCAAAGAAGTTAATGCCTCTTTCATACGCCTTGTCCATGATGGCAAAGGCTTCTTTCTTGTCTGCCTGCGTCCCAAAGGTCATCGTACCCAAACATATCGGGCTTACTCTTAGTCCTGTTTTTCCTATGTATCTGTATTGCATCTTATTCTCCTACTTCCCTTTCAAAATCCTCAAAAACTCACCTCTATTACTATACCCCACAAACTTATGCACGATACTTTCGTCTTTGCTGTTGACGATGTAAAGTATAGGTGTAAAGCGTGTTTTGGCGAACTGTTTTGGGTAGCTGTCTTTGTC
>JALSSQ010000299.1 GCA_026984165.1 Sulfurovum sp. | reverse complement strand
GATGTAATTTCCCAAAGATTTAGACATCTTTTGCACACCATCAAGCCCTTCTAAAATAGGCATCATCAGTACAGCTTGCTGTTTTTTAAGCCCATAGGCCTTTTGTAACTGTCTGCCCATAAGCAGGTTAAATTTCTGATCTGTTCCCCCTATCTCAATATCTGATGCCAAATGCACAGAATCGTAGCCCTGAAGCAATGGGTATATAAACTCACTCACTGCAATAGGTGTATTGGATGCATAACGTTTGGAAAAGTCATCACGCTCTAACATACGTGCCACAGTAAGGTTTGAAGCCAGCTGCAACATGCCTGCCGCACCCAGTTTTTCCAGCCAGTCATTGTTATACACTATGCTTGTTTTAGATGCATCAAGAATTTTAAATGCCTGCTCTGTGTAGGATGTAATATTTTTCACTATCTCTTCTTTGGTCAATACTTTACGTGTAGCACTCTTTCCTGTTGGATCCCCTATCATAGCAGTAAAATCACCAATGAGAAACTGCACACGCCCACCATACTTTTGGAAGGTGGCAAGTTTTTGAAGCAACACCGTATGCCCAAGATGCAAATCGGGTGCAGTAGGATCAAAACCAGCTTTGACTGTATAGGTAGTACCATTATCATAATATTTACTCACAAGCTTTTCTATACGCTCGATGTCAATAATTTCTGCTGTACCTCTGGCTATCTCTTCTAATGCTTGTTTTACCATGCTTTGTTTTCCTGTATTTATTTGTTATACGCATCATTTAAACTAATAATTTCGATAAGTTTAAACTTCTGTCCTAGTTTTTCTTCTAAATTTTGCTTCTTTGCTTCATGACTTTCAACTTCAATCTGACAATACTCTGCTTTTTCCGAACTACGAATCCCTAATTCAATACTCAAGATATTTAAGTCAAGCTCTGAAAGTTTGGCAAGCAAATCAGCCAAAATACCTTTTTTGTTTTGTAGGCTGATTGTCAATCTATATCGTGACAATTTTGAGCCTGACCAACGGACAAAAATCATCTTTTCATTGGCTAAAATTTTAGCATAGGCTTTTTTGCATAATTTATGGTGTATAATAGCCTTACTGTCCTTATAAAATGCAACGATTTGGTCACCAACTTTAGGATGACAGCAATAATCAAACTCCACCCCTTCTAAAGCTCTGTTGGTAAAAAATGTTAAGTGCTCCAATTCTTTCAATTTGGGTTTTTTATAACCTTTTTTCAACAATTCCCAAAAACGTACCTCTTTTGTGCCCATATAATCAGCCATTTGATGCATGACTTCTTTACAATAATCCACTTGCAAAGGCAGTTTATAAATTGAATCTTGTATCTCAAGCGTTTCTATCAAAGTTTTAACATCAGAACTTCTTTGTGTAAAAAGTGTTGCCAAAATATTATAAGCACTTAAGGTATCAACCTCTTTTATCCGTGCACGACATGCTGAACGTATGCCATCTTGTGCCTTAGAGGTTTTGACTGCATCTAGCCAGGAACAGTGTAAATGCACTGTGTCATCTTTGATAATCTTAACAATATCCCCATTTTTCAATACTGTCAATAAAGAAGCATTACGTTTATTGACCAGCGCATCTATGGCATGACTACCCACTTCAGAGTGTACAGCATAGGCAAAATCTAATGCTGTAGAGTCTTTTGGCAAGGTGTAGTAATCCCCTTTAGGAGAAAATACCGTAATATCTTCAGAAAACAAGTCAGACTTGGCAAGCGCATAAAACTCTTCTACTGATTCATTTTGATAATGCAACGACTCAAGCCATTCAAGATTGACACTGTCACTGCCATCCTTGTATTTCCAATGTGCTGCAACACCATATTCTGCAAGTCTGTGCATCTCTTCTGTACGTATCTGTACTTCGAGTATGCCTTCTTCGCTGAAAAGTGTCGTATGAATGGTTTTATAGCCATTCTCTTTTGGTACTGCTATATAATCTTTAAAACGTGAGATAAGTGGTGTAAAACTTAGATGCATTAAACCTAAAACTTTATAACACACTATAGGTTCATGCACAATGATACGCACAGCCAAAAGATCAAGTACCTCTTCGATACTCACACCCTTACGGTGCATTTTCATATAAATCGAGTAGTAATGCTTCACTCTGCCAAAAATATCAAACTCATCTTCATCAAAACCATTTTGAATCATATACATTTTCACCTTTTGTATAAAGGTATTGAGTTTAAATTGTAAATTTTGGGCATTGGATTGTATATAACTGTCTATCTTGGCATAATCTTCAGGATAAATAGTCTTAAAACTTAAATCTTCCAAATGATTTTTAAGCTGTGAAATACCCAACCTGTGTGCAATAGGTGCATAGACTACAAGAGTCTCTTCTGCAATACGTTTTTGTTTCTCTTCGCGTAAGGCATCCAGTGTCAACATATTGTGCAGACGGTCACACAGTTTTATCACTAAGACACGTACATCTTTAATGGACGCGATGAGCATCTTCCTAAATGTCAATGCGGAGTTTATCAGTCTCTCATCTGAACCTGAGGGGATTAACTCTTCATCACGTATCTCTACAATTTTGGTAAGCCCTTCGACCATATGTGCAACATCATCACCAAAAGCCAACTCTAATTCTTCAATGCTAAAAGAGGTATCTTCTACCACATCATGTAACAAGGCAGCTTGCACCATGGTTTCGTCATTTGAAATTTTTGCGGTAATGGCTGCTACGAGTATGGGGTGCACAATGTATGGCTCTCCACTTTTACGTGTTTGTCCATCATGCGCCCTAAGAGAAAGGTCAAGTGCTTTTACTGTCATAGAAGAAGGGGAAGAAAGCTGCTTCCACAGAAGAGATTTTGCCTCTTCTATCGTATGTATATGTTTGACTTTATTCAGAAAAACTTCCATAAGCTATCCTTCATAAAAATTTTTCTTTATAAAGCCGTAAAATGTTTATCCGTCTATACTTGGAATAATCTTACCTTCAGCTATCTCTTGAAGTGCAACATCTGTATATTTCATACCTGTAATATCTATTTCAAGTACTGTAGCCTCACCATTAGCAATAGCTTCTGCTCTTTTACCTACGGCATTTGCAAGTAAATATTTATCAAAATTGACATTTTCTAATGCTTTTGCTGTTAATTCTTCTGTTCTCATTTTATTTCCTTGAAGTTTCTATATTTTTTATTTAACAATAGAACAAAGGCTCATATCACCTTTGATGATTGCCAGTAAATTACCTTTTTCAAACATGTTACATACCACAATAGGTAATCCATTTTCTTTTGCCAGAGCAATAGATGTATCATCCATCACCTTTATATGGTCATCCAATGCTTGATCATAGGTCAAAGTATCAAGTTTTACTGCATCATCAAATTTGTTAGGATCTTTATCATATACACCATCTACCTTGGTTGCTTTGATGAGCAACTCTGCCTCTATTTCAGAGGCTCTTAGTGTTGCAGCTGTGTCTGTAGTAAAGTAAGGATTACCTGTACCACCAGCAAACACAACCACGCGTCCTTTTTCTAGGTGACGACGTGCACGACGCACGATAAAGGCTTCACCAATCTCTTGCATGTCTATAGCAGATTGAAGTCTTGCCTCAAGTCCACAGTGTTCACATGCTTCTTGGATAGCCACACCGTTAATCACCGTTGCGAGCATACCCATATAATCTCCAGAAGTTCGCTTAATGATACCATCTGCAGCAGCAGATACACCACGAATGATGTTACCACCACCTACTACGATACCAACTTCCACACCAGCATCAACCAGCCCTTTTATCTCACCAGCGATAAAGTTAAGAATTTTTGTATCAATCCCATACCCTTCCTCACCAGCCAAAGCTTCACCAGAAAATTTTACCAATACGCGTTTAATCACCAAAAGCCTTTATAGTTAATTTCGCGATTATAGCCAAAGCTTGGTTAGGAGGGGTTTAAATTATATCCGTATCAACCGCATAGGGTTAATATGTTTAGAATTTTTCGTCGCTTGAAACAAAAGTTTATTTGTTACTTTTCCTACAACATACCCTCGCTTTATCTTTGAACCTACATGGATAGTAGGTGAGATTTTAGAAAGTCCTGCATAGACTGTATGCATTTTTCCACTGTGTGCCACTACTACTACTTTTCCCAACATACTGCTCTTTCCAGCAAAAACAACCTTACCATTGAGCACATTTTGTACTTTTGCGTTGGGATGTGGTGCCTTTAATGTGATAGATTCATTAAATATTTTTATCTTATAAATAGGGTCAATATAAGTTCCATATTTTTTAACAAGTCTCGCCCCTAAAATGGGAGAAATAGTTTTTCCACCTCTATAGGCATAAGTACTTGATTTTTGATATGAAGAGTTTATTTGTCTTACTTTTTCACTTTGTTTGTAAGCTCTGTTTTGTACTATTTTTGCTTCTTTTTCTGCCTCTTTTGCTGCACGTCTTGCCAATGCTCTCGCTGCTTTTGTTTTGGCAAGTTTTATAGCAGCTTTAGCTCTTTTTGCTTTTGCACGTGCAAGTGCTTTTGCTTTACGTATCTTACGAATACGCTCTTTTTCCAAACGTATTGCTTCTCTTCTTGCTGCAGCTATCTTACGTGCTTCTTCCACCTCTTTGGCATGTAAAATATTAAGTTTTGCTAATGTGCTACGTAAAGAACTTTGTTTATCAACAAGATCTTGAAGCCTCTTTTGATATCTCTCTTCATCCTCACCCAATCTTGCAACTAATTTTTCTTTTTCTTTTTTTTCTTTTGCATATGTTTTTCTTTTTTCTTCTATATTTGCAAGTGCTTTTTTTGTTTTATCTCTTTGATATTGTTTATTTTTCTTACGCTTTTTTAAAGATGTTATTTCAGATTTTAATGTTCTCAATTCTGTTGCATTATGCTTTTTATAGGCTTTATACACTTCATAGGAAATGATAGATTTCTGTGTAGGGTTATTAAACTGTTGCATCGCAAAAATAACAGAAAACTGTTCTGACAACAAGGAAACAAACGCTTTACGCTTTTTTTCTATTTCCCTGCTTGTTTGTGCAAGTGTATGTTCAGAGTTTGCCAATTCTGATTTAAGCTTTATATATTCCGCTTCTCTCTTACCCTTATTTTCATCCAAAACTTCTAACTTGTGTTCTAAATAATCAATATCTTTTTCTGCTTTTTTAATATCTGCTGCAATTTTTTCCAATTTACGACTTGCCTTTTTTTTAGCTGTCGCTGTCGCCATTAAATTTTTTTTAGAATCATTAATCCTCGTCGTTGTAGAAGCACTGTAAAGAAAAGAAAAGGCTAAAAAGAACCATAAAAGTAAGGATTTCACTCCTCTACTCCCTTAGCTGAAAACACCACCGTATAGACAGCCACTATCACAATACTTAAAGCCACCACAAGTAAAATACCAATATCTGTGGTTTTAAATAATGCTTCTTTATTATGCATCATCATATCGATACCAGAATTTTCTGCCCATTGAAATTTTAAATACAAAAAAAACAAGCTTGTTAAAACAGCTGCAATAATTGCATCTGCCATCGCTACTTTAAACAAAATACCTGAACGCAACATTAGCGGTGCACCAAATATTTCCATCACCTGCATACGCTGTCTATGCGCATATTTCCATATTTCCATTTGTTTAATAATCAAAAAAAGACTCACTACTGCCATAAAGGCAATAAAAATTTTAAGTGAAAGTTTTATAAATGAAAAAAGTCTATAACTCGAACTATATGAAGAACCAAAAGTTTCTACCCTTTTGATATTTGAATGCGCTTCTAAATCTTTTTTAATCTGTTCTAGTTGAGAAGTACCCAAATAAGAGTCTAAACGCACAGAATAAAAATGAGGTAACGCATCCAATATCTCTTTAGATGCATCTTTGCTTACACCTTTTGCTATTTCAGAAACAATATTTTTTCGTTCTATCTTTTCACTTGCGCTAATATGACTATTGAGTTTTTGTAATGTTTTTAAACTTATAGGCTTATGACTTACTACCAACATAGAGTAACCTTCTTTTAAGCCTTTTTCATATGAGTCTGTTGTTCTATCAAAAACAAGATAAAATTCTATACCTAACAAAATAGCCATAAGTGGTAAAATAAACATGAGATGATTTTTAATGAACTTCATATACGCCCTTGTTTTCTATAATAAAATGTCTGTAAGGTAAAGAAAAAATAGATGGTATTTTATGCGTAACTACAAGTACTGTTGTCTCTAACTGCTGACAGGCATTCTCCATCAAATCCCAAATAACATTTGAAGAATAGTCATCGAGGTTACCTGTAGGTTCATCTGCTAAAATAACTACAGGATTTTTTGCCAATGCTCGAGCAACACCCACCCTTTGTTGCTCACCTCCTGAAAGTTCCAAAGGATATTTATCTGCATGTTCTGAAAGTTTTACATGCTTAAGTAGTCTTTGTGCCTGTGTATTTTGTACATCGACTGAATACCCTGCTATCATTAAGGGAAGGACTACATTTTTTGCCACAGTCCACTCATTTACAAGTTTGTAATCTTGAAAAATGATGCCCAGATGCGTTCGCAATTCTTGTAGTTTTCTTGTGCGTGCTGTTGCCAAATCAAGCCCACCTATTACCAAATTGCCTTCATTGACTTTGAGCTGCCCATAAAGCGCTTTAAGAAGCGTTGACTTACCTGACCCACTAGGTCCAGTAATAAAAACAAACTCCCCCTTTTTGATGTTAAAAGTAGCATTTTTTATAATCTCCTTAGCCCCATCATCATACGCAAGGGTGATACCAGAAGCAGAAATAACATTAGACATTCAACAACTCCATGATTTTTTTATGTGCCTCATAGTTCACAGCTGTTTTCACAGGAGGTGAAACAAAATAACGACAAGACTCTTTATCTAAAAGTATATACTTATGTTCTGGTCTGTCAAAACTACCAAAAGCACATTTAATAAGAAGTTTGTCATCTTCTGTTTTAAACATCCGTTCAAAATGAACAAAATACCCATCAAAAACCAAAGCCTTTTGAGGTAAATCTTTTTCAAGGTTATTTCTATATTTTACAATATTAAAATTAAAATCAAGTATTTTCTTTTTCTCCTCTGAAATCTCTTTGGATTTAACATAAACATCATAGATATCTTTTTCCTGTCTTCTCCATCTTGCTTCATATTTACTTGTCACTTCTAACGTTTCATTTTTTCGTACCTCTACTTCTACTTTCGGTAGAGAGAAAAAAGTTTCCAACGCATACCAGAAGTACTTATCACTATCTGTACGCAGTTCCAAACGTCCACCTTTAGACAATACACGCATGGATTCTTCTAAAAATGAGGGACTAATCACGCGTCTATGAGGTTTTTTATCCCAAGGTACAGGGAAATGTACAAATATCTGTTCACATACATTTGATGGTAACATTTCTAAAAAAAGACGTGCATCATAGTTGACAACCCAAATGTTATCAATATTTTGAAGTTCTATTTGCTTCAGTACCTGTTGTGCTGAAGGTGTATGTATTTCCAATCCTATAAACAGTGTATCAGGATTTTTCTC
>JALSSQ010000298.1 GCA_026984165.1 Sulfurovum sp. | reverse complement strand
TATTTATTATTTTTGGTGGAGAATAACGGGATCGAACCGTCGACCTCTTCGCTGCCAGCGAAGCGCTCTCCCAGCTGAGCTAATTCCCCAAGGTTTTATACATTGAAATTTTGTAGAAAAGTATTTTAGCATAAGGTAGTGAAAAGTTTACTTTCACCCAAATTTGAGTGGGAGTAAACGCTCCACTTCCTTGGTGACTGAGCTTGTCCAAGTCAGCCTGTCGAAGCTATGAACGTTCTGTGACTTCTAATAGATGATAACCAAACTGTGTTTGCACAGGGCCATGGACTACACCTACCTCATCGTTAAAGACTACTTTGTCAAACTCTGGAACCATTTGACCTTGACCAAAAGTACCTAGCTCTCCACCTTTGGCTCCTGAGGGGCAAGTAGAGTTTTCTTTTGCTGCTTGTTCGAAAGTGATTTCACCTGCATTTATTTTTGTTTTAAGTTCATTACAGAACGCTTCGTCGCTTACGAGTATATGTCTTGCTGATGCTGTTGCCATGGTTATATCCTAAAGTAATTTTTCGTCAAACGTTACGAGCTCGCCACGTTTGAGTTTGGGAATTATATCGGTTTTTATTTTACGTATGATAAAACTCTTTTTTGCAAAAGGCATAGCCGTATCAGAAACCACACTTTTAAGCTTAGTATCATAATGCTTGATGAGAAAATTACGCAAGACATCTTTGAGTTCATCTTCATTCATGACTTGAAATGTGTCGTCTACCGAAAGACCCACAAGCTGAGGATGGTCCTTTTCTCCTACAAGCAAAGCCGAAAAGAGCCCTGCATACTGTGCAAACATACTCACATCCACCACATTGAGCACCGTATCTATAAGCTCTGGTTTTTCAAGTAACGTTTTGAGTATGCCTAGTTGTGCGACATCATCTCTACGCTGAGAAAAACGCTCTTGTCTCTGTGCCAAATTGGTCTGCTTTCCAAACATCGCAGGCGCTACCCCCAGTACCGTAGATGCCAAAGGAATGTATGCTTCTTTTATAATCTGACTCATTCCCTCTAAATACTGTTTTACTTCTGTAAAGGCTGCTTCTTTTGCTCTAGGATCAGTAAGGTCATATCCTTCACATATCTTTTCTATCACGAAGGGAATCAATGGCTTGGGATCACGCAATAGGGTTGCTACTTTTTCGCTCTGCCCCTTGGCTATAAGATCTGCTGGGTCTTGCCCATCTGGGAAAAGTACCACACCTCCATCAAATCCAGCAGTGGAGAGCATTTGTGCTGCTTTAAGTGCGGCACTCACACCTGCTTTGTCACCATCGTATGCCAAAATGACTTTCGGGTCACCCTTGCGTAACATAGGCAGATGTTCGGTAGTTAAAGCTGTTCCCATCCCTGCAACTGCTTCGGTAAAACCAGCTTGATGAAACATCACAACATCTAAGTAACCTTCGCAAATGATGATTTTTTTATTTTTATAAATACTCTCTTTGGCCAGGTGATACCCATATAGTAAACGTGATTTGTTAAAAAGCTTTGTTTGAGGAGAGTTAATATACTTTGCAGGGTGATTCGTGATGGTACGCCCACCAAAACCAACTATGGAAGCACTCGCAGAATAAATAGGAAAGGTAATACGCTCTACCAAACGTGCATAATATCCCTGTCCATTCTCACTTTGTGCGATGATACCTGCTTCAGCTGCCTTAGGCAAAGGCAAAAGTGCTGATGTTAAAAACTGCATGACCTCTTGCCCTGAAGGTACATACCCTATCTCAAAACGCTCTATGGAACTTTGGCTGATACCTCTATCGAGCAAATATTGTTTGGCTGCTGTGTTTTGATTTAGGTTTTTGACATACCACTGTCCTATAGCTTCTAACACACGTTTCGCATCGGAATAGTCTGAACTCCCTTTCGTATAGGTAAGTGAAAAATTGTGCATGGAAGCCAGTTTTTCTATGGCTTCAGGGTAAGAGAGTTTTTCCATTTCCATAACAAACTTGATACTGTCACCACCCACTCCACAACCGAAACAATGGTATATCTGCTTAGAAGGGCTTACCACAAAAGAGGGTGTTTTTTCACCATGAAAAGGACAGTTTGCTTTATAGTTTGCGCCAGCTTTTTTAAGCTCCACAAAACTGCCTACCACATCCACAATGTCAATACTACTTTTTAAAGATTCAATGGAACTATTATCTATCATAGAAGAATTATATCTAATTTGATATAATCTAAGCAGCTATTCCCTATGATATATTCAGGGAACGAAAACTATCGGTTGTCAAAGCTGCCGAAGCAAGGATTCTTTTGGAACACATCTTACCCGCGTATAACGATCCTCTATTTAGTATCTTGCTTATTATTGTCATCGCACTGATTATTGCACTTGTAACCTATGGATGGGGTTTGTACCGACAACAAAAAGAACAGGGAAATTTACTTAAATTTTTAGATAAATTTAATACCTCGGAATGTGCTCTAGATACAAATGATATGCCCTACGAAGAGCATATGTTTAAGCCTCTTACTCTCTTGGCTAAAGCTTTTGAAAATGCCGGCGAATATCATAAAGCTATTTCTCTTTATTTGTACCTCATTAAAAATATTATAGATGATACAGGAAAGATAGAACTACTTGAACGTCTGGGCAATACCTACTTGCATGCTGGTTTTTTAGAAAGAGCAAGAAGTATCTATACCGACATTTTACGAAAACAACCACGCAATACAAAAGTACTCTATGAACTAGGCGTTGTCTATGAAATGATGCATCAATACAAAAAAGCCAAAGAGGTCATCGAACCTCTTGAGCTTCTTCAAGAAGATACATTTGCTCTTAAAAAATTTTTAGATTTCTCTCAAATCACATCCAATAAAAAAACTTCTATTGAACATAAAATTTCAAGACTTAAACATATTTTAAAGGAGGAGCCTAAACTCTATCGTGAAATTGTCTCAGCGATGCTTAAGCTAAACACTCAAGAAGCATGGAAAATCATCGATCCGCAACGTCTTAAAGAGATACTCGATATCCTATGGTTCTTACCAAATTCACAACTCGATTTAGATATAATCATGTCCAATAAAACATTACGCACACTATACTATGCAAAAGGGTATATACAAGGATCAGAAGAACAAATAGAAAAAAGTGGTATTTTTACCTTAGATATGCTCGCTGCAGCAAAACAAAATGGATTTGAAGAAGGAGATTTATTTTTTTCTTATCTCTGTAAAAAATGTAAACAAAGTTTCCCTATTGGTTTTAGACGGTGCCCAAATTGTATGGCAATTCACTCTGTAGAAGTGGAGGAAAAAATTGGAAAATCAAGCCCGAAAACAGATTACTCTCTACTCTGATGGCTCAAGTCTAGGTAACCCTGGTCCTGGTGGATATGGTGGCATCTTGGAGTTTAAAGGCAAACGTAAAGAGTACTCTGGTGCCCATGCACATACCACCAACAATCGTATGGAGCTTCAAGGGGTCATAGAAGGGCTGAAAATGCTCAAAGAGCCTTGTGATGTTGAGGTCATTTCAGACAGTTCCTATGTCGTCAGGGCTATCAATGAATGGCTGGAAGGTTGGGTACAGAAGAACTTTAAAAAAGTAAAAAACGTCGATCTTTGGGAAGCCTACCTTGAAGCTGCCGCGCCACACCATGTGCATGGTACATGGGTAAGAGGGCATGATGGTCATCCAGAGAACGAACGTTGTGATGAACTTGCTCGCAATGAAGCAGAGAAGATAAAAGCAACACTGTAGGGGTAGGCTTTATGCCTACCCTTTATAAAATCCCAAAAGGGTACACACATAGGTGCACCCCTACAAACAAACATAAAGGAAAAATAAAATGAACGATTACAGTCAACTTGAAAAAAGGCTGAATTATACATTTGATGACAAGCAATTGATTATTGAGGCTTTGACACATAAAAGTCATAAAAAGCCTTACAATAATGAGCGGCTTGAATTTTTGGGAGATGCGGTACTAGACCTTATTGTGGGTGAGTATCTTTTTAAAAAATTTCCTAAATCCAACGAGGGCATCTTGTCAAAAATACGGGCTTCTCTTGTCAACGAATCAGGGTTTACACTTTTAGCACGTAAACTAAACCTTGGAAGCTACATTTTCCTCTCTTTGGCCGAAGAGAACAACAACGGAAGAGACAAACCCTCTTTACTTTCCAATGCCTTTGAAGCTATTATTGGTGCAGTCTATCTGGAAGCTGGACTTGAAGTTGCAAAAGAAATTTCTATTGGGCTTCTTGAAGAGTGTCACCCTAAAATAGACTTAGACTCTCTTTCTCAAGACTACAAAACTGCTTTACAAGAGTTGACACAGGCAACCCATGGGGTGACACCACTTTACGAGATGTTAGGCTCTTCTGGACCTGACCATAAAAAAGAGTTTGAAATTGCTATTATATTAGATGGTAAAACTATTGCCAAAGCAAAAGGAAAAAGCAAAAAAGAGGCACAACAAAAAGCGGCACAAATTGCACTAAAGGAATTGAAAAGATGAATACCTTTGGAAAAAAACTAACCCTCACTACCTTTGGGGAGTCCCACGGAAAAGCATTAGGATGCATACTAGATGGTGTGCCTGCTGGACTTAAAATAGATGAAACGTTTATACAGTCAGAACTAGACAGACGTAAACCAGGTAAAAGCAAACTTGAAACTGCGCGCAAAGAGGCTGATAAAATGGAGATCCTCTCTGGTACATTTGAGGGGCTTAGTACAGGCACGCCTATTGCCATGATCATCTTCAATGGCAATCAAAAGTCAAAAGACTATGACAATATCAAAAACCTCTTCCGTCCAGGGCATGCAGACTATACTTACTTTTACAAGTATGGTTTACGTGACTACCGTGGTGGCGGACGCTCTTCTGCACGTGAAACTGCCGCACGTGTCGCAGGGGGCGCCATAGCAAAACTCATGCTCAAGGAGTTAGGCATAGAGATACACTCTGGGCTTTGTGAAGTAGATGGCATCAAAGGTGAAAGCATAGACTTTTCCCACGCAAAAACTTCACAGATGCATGCACTTGACCCTAAGGTAGAACCTGCACAAGTACAAGCCATCATGGATGCAAAAAATAACCATGACTCAGTAGGTGGTGTGGTACTTACTACTGCTACAGGTGTACCTGTAGGACTGGGCGAACCACTCTACTACAAGCTCGATGCCATACTTGCAGAAGCGATGATGGGCATCAACGCAGCCAAAGCTGTAGAGATAGGAGATGGTGTAGCCTCTACCCACCTTAGAGGCAGTCAAAACAATGATGAGATAAGCGCCAAAGGCTTCAAGTCAAACCACGCAGGTGGGATGCTTGGGGGTATTAGTAATGGAGATACTATTATCGTTAAAACACATTTTAAACCAACACCAAGCATCTTCCAAGAGCAAGATACTATTACTACAGATAATGAAGAGGTAAAATGTAACCTCAAAGGACGGCATGACCCTTGTGTCGCCATACGTGGTGCTGTGGTATGTGAAGCGATGATGGCACTTACTTTGGCGGACATGACCTTACTCAACATGGGTAAGAAAATGGAACATTTAAAAAGTATTTATAAAGGATAATGCATGGGTAAAAAATTAGGATTAAGTATATTAGGGCTTGTTATTATTGGGGTAATGTACTATTTCACATCTGGCTCAGAACAACTCATTGAAAAAATGAAACAACAGGTAGCACAAGAACTTACTTCTATAGAAAAAGAAGGATTTTCTGTACAAAACAGAAAGATAAAAAAATCTCAAGAACACTTTGTTGTTTCATTTGATGACACAGCAAAAATTGCACAATTTTTTACCAGTAAAGGCATCCAATTGAATGTCAATGATGCAGCTTTATTCAAGGGGACTAAACTTGGTGTAGATGTACACTATCTCCCTGATACATACTCTTCTGTTTCTCTAGACATCTATCCTCTTGCCTTTCCTGATGTTGTACTTTCTATGACAGAAAATGAAAAAGAGAAAAAAATTTTTCAACAACTCCTAGACAAAAAAACGTTCTTTACACACATCGCCATCAACAAATTGGGCAATGGATTTAAAGGCAGTATGAAAGATATCAATGAAGTACTCAATGGAAAACAAAATATAACACTGAAAATGAAAGGATTAACATTCTCTGGAGACATTAAAAAACAGCAAATTTCTACCATAAAAGAAAATGTAGATGCACTTTCCTTACTGGTAGATAATGATATAGCATTTACCTTTACAGGATTTAAAAGTAACTATAGCCGCACAGGTAATACAACCTATGACTACAGCACCAACTACAGCATAGACAAAATAATTCTTAAGGGAAAAGTATCCTTTCAACTCACAGCAGATACACTTACAATGCAGTCCATATCTAAGGTAAAAGATGGATTAGCTTCAAGTAGCATACAAAGTAGTACCAAACATATTAGTACAGAAGAAAAAGGTAAAAAATATGCCTTTGATAACTTTACATTTGAAATGAAAGCAGACAATCTTGATATCTCTGCTATCGACAAACTGCAACATGTTAATGTCAACAATCAACAAGAAATCAATCTTCTTGTGCAACAACTTATTTCCAAGAGTGTACACTTTGAGATACCAACATTTTCTATAGAAAATATCTATAATGCTGACAAAAAATTAGGTGGATTTAGTTTGAATGCAAATGCAAATATCGATAAAACTCTTGACATCTCTGCTTCTCAATCAAATCCAATGGCTGCACTTTCTGCAATAGATGCAAATTTAAGTATCACACTTTCAAAGGATTTATTTGGTCTTGTGCGTCAACAACCTCAAGCAATAATGGCAATCATGCTTTTCCAGCCTAAAGATGTTAATGGTCAAAAAGTCTATGAACTAACACTAAAAGATGCAAAACTATCTGTCAATGGTATGCCTGTCAACTAAAAAAGTACTGGCTCATCAAGCACCTTTACTCTAAATGTCTTACGGTGTACAGGAGACCTGTCATACTTGGCTAAAGCCTCCATATGGGCTTTAGTCCCATACCCTTTATGTTTCTCAAATCCATACTCAGGATACTCTTTTGCAAAAGCATCCATCTCTCTGTCTCTTGTCACCTTAGCCAATATACTAGCAGCTGACACCTCTGCTACTTTGTCATCTGCCTTGACCATCGTCGTAATGTGAGAGACCCCAAAAGTACTATTGCCATCAAAGAGATAGTCAACCTCTGTCAAATGCTCTTGAATACTTAGTAAACCAGTATGTAAACACTTAGATATCCCCATTTCATCTACCTGCTCTGCGGAGAATGAGACAATATGATAACGACTATTTTCTACAATAAGGGGATAGAGTGCCTCCCGCTTCTTCTGTGTCAACTTCTTAGAGTCCATCAATCCCTCCACCTCACCAGTCAACACCACCCCAGCCATCACCAAAGACCCAGCAATACACCCACGCCCTGCTTCGTCTATACCACAGAGGGGAAGATTATTTTGTAACATTTAATAATCTTTTCTTGGATGCATCAAAATATTCTTTATCAATCTCAATTCCAATAAATTTTCTATTTAATTGTAATGTTGCGACACCTGTTGAACCAACTCCCAT
>JALSSQ010000297.1 GCA_026984165.1 Sulfurovum sp. | reverse complement strand
AAAATCTCATGCGCATAAAGCCTACCACACACAAAGGATTTTCTCTTATAGAACTTCTTATTGTGGTAGTCATTATCTCTTTGGTCTATGCCATAGGATTTTCAAATTTCAAGATACGAAAATCTGAACCCAAAGCTCTGACTCCATTAAACCTAAAAGAAAACATTGTCACATCGGAGTTTTTTACTGGTCATGCCACACTTTTATGTGTTGATAAATGTCGCAGCTGTTACCTTAGGAAAGATATTTCTGCTCCCTTTAAAGCCTATGCAAACAAGATAGACCTCACTGATATAAAAGCATATACAATAGATAAACAGAACACTCTCCAACGCATTGAATATGAACGCTATAATGACAAAAAAATATGTCTTGTCATGGATTTTTATGATAACGGTAGTTCCACACAACTCATACTTCAAAATAAAGAAGGAACCTATTTTTTACCATCATTTTTCGGAGAACCTAAACGTTTTGATTCGCCTGAGGATGCAAAAGAGTATTGGATACAAAAAAGTCAAAGTATTTCTGATTCGGGAGAATATTATTAATGAGTTCTCTACAAATACCATGCAAAGCACCCTTCAATATTTTTTGTAAAACTTTACGTCCTGCCTTTACTCTCATAGAAATTCTAATTGCTGTATCTATTTTGTCTGTGGCCTTTGTCTATGTGCTAAAAGTACATAGTGACAATGCCAAATATATTGTTTACCTCTCAGAAAGAAACAAACATTCTTTGGAAGATTCGCTCTTTCTTGGCACAAATATTTTACGATACCATAAAGATAAAAAATCAGCTTATGATATACTAGAGCATTACGCTAAAATCAAAAAAGATGAGAGTCGAAGCATTCTTAAAAAAGCCCATAGAACTATTTTTATCCCTGAAGAGATTAAACTTGTCCCTCCACCAGAAACCAGAGGTCCTACAGCAATTGTTAATGAGATTAAGCTCAAAGACAAGCATTCTGCAAATTATTGGCATTTCAAAATACAAGCATTTTAAAAATCTTTTACTGTTTTGGATGATGTTTTAATAAACGTTATAAAAAGTCCCAATCCCGTTAACATCAAAAGTGTATTGCCTACAATGTCATGTGACCAATAAAACTCTTTTTGTCCTTCTCCTGTTTGAGTAATATATACCACCATTAAAATACGTATAACATTCACCAAAGAAAAGAGTACATACCCCAATATCATCCAAAGTATTTTATGCATCCATTTTGAAGGATAAGCCAATAAAGATGCAAATAAAAAGAGGATAGGTATCATACCATTACATGCTTTATTAATAATGATTTTGTAATGAGGATTTATCCAGATATCTACACCTTGTAATTGCTCTGGTTCTAAAAACATATCTAAAAAATAAAGGGTCAGCTTACTCTGTCCTGCATTGAGCATATCAGATACTGTAGAGGTAGGTGCATAAAAAAGCACGAACAACAGTGCTAAAAAAAGAAAATAAAGCGTTACAAATCGTTTCATGCTGTACTATAACAAGATACAGCTAAAAAAGTTATAATACTACAAGTTGATAACAAGGACTTCATTCAGATGCTTTTCAAGTATAAAGGTTTTGATAAATCAGGTAAAAAAGTTAAAGGTACAGTCGATGCCTCTTCCATTGAAGAAGCAGGACAAAAACTTAAGAACCGTGGTATTTACCATGAAGGGCTTGCTCCTACCAAAGAGTTTTCTCTTGAAGCCTTTTCTAAACGTCAAATGCCTGGTGATTTACTGGCTACTTTCTCCAAGGAGCTTTCTTCTTACCTTAGCTCCGGCATGACCATTCTTACAGCCATCAAACTTTTGGAAAATCAACATGAAGGAGAAAAAAGGTATGTCTCTTTCTTAAACTCACTCAAAACAATGATAGATGAAGGAAAATCACTCTATCATGCCCTCAATACTCAAAAAGTTTATGCGCTTCCTGATTTCTACTTACAGAGTCTCAATGTTGCGGGACAAAGTGGGAAAATGATAGAAGTACTTACCAATATGGCAAATTTCTTCTCTACACAAAACAAAATAAGGAAGCAGATTAAAGGTGCGATGATTTACCCTTCGGTTATCTTTGTAGTCGCCATTTTAATTATTGCGTTTTTACTTGTTTCTGTGGTACCTGAAATCACTAAAATATTTGAAGATACTGACCAGACATTGCCTCCAATTACACAGCTTGTTGTCAATGCAAGTGATTTTCTTATTGCCCATTATATTGGTATTCTTATTACTATCATTCTCGCTATTATTTTGTTTAAACTTTCTTATGCAAAGATACAGACTTTTCATAGGCTTGTTGATGCATGGATGATGAAACTACCCCTTATTGGCACACTCATACAAAATCACGAACTGGGGCGTTTTTCTTATATTCTCTCTCTTATGCTTAGCTCTGGTGTAGCCTATGCGCAGGCTGTTCAGCTTGCCAAAGCCACTTTTGGCAATTATGGACTCAGAGATCTTTTTGATAAAGCTTCAGTAAAAGTCTTAGAGGGAAATAAACTTTCCAACTCTTTGCAACTTGCACGTGGCGTCAAACTCAAACGAAACTTTATGCAAACCCTCGCACTGGGAGAAGAATCTAGTGAAGTCGCAGAAGTACTAAGCAATACCTCTGCACTTTACGCAGAAGAGAATGATGATAAGTTAAACATACTACTTAGTCTCCTTAACCCTTTTATGATGCTACTCATAGGAGGATTTGTAGGCGTAATTATTGCAGCGATGATGCTTCCGATTTTTACTATGACACAAGGATTACAATAAATGAAAAAAATACACTATATATCCATTTTATATGCTAATAACATAAAAAATATTACATGGCTATAGGATTATTCGTGGCAAAACAAAGATTTAGAAAGATCAAACACGCAAAACCAGCAAAAGAAGTGAAAATCTCTCAACACAAGTATCCTTATGCAAAAGTTTCTGACAAAATGAAAGCTTTTCTTACAGACAGTTTTATGCTTATGATGCCTATTATTTATACTGTAATGTATTTCATCATGGATGGACGTGAAGGCTTTAGTCAGCATAAACTACTAGGATGGATTGCTATCTTTATTCCTCTAATTATTGTACAAACCCTCTTTATGACGACAACAGCACAAACACCTGGTTATAGAGCTTACAATTTAAAACTGATTGATGAAAGTACAGGAGAAAAACCTTCCTTGTTCATTATCATATTTAGAAATTTTTGTGCCATGTTGTCTTTTTTTACATTTTTTGGATGGACAATGATGTTTTTTAGAAAAGATGCAAAGACACTGCATGATTTACTCTCTCAGACTGCAATTATCCGACAATGATGCATACAAAAACATCCATTATTTCCCCCTTTACTCTTCTTTTGAGTGCGTATTATTTCTTTTATTTTGCACTTGTGGGTATTTATGTGATTTTTATGCCAAAAGTTCTGTTAGAACTTGGCTATGCACCTGTTGAAGTGGGAATTATCTATGCTGCAGCACCTTTCATGCGTTTTTTACTTCCTTTTATTTTCAGACATGCTATCGCCCTAACCCCTAAAATCTATCTTATCTCCTTAATATCCACTTTTTTTGCAACCCTTCTATTTATAATAAGTGTAGAAGATTTTTGGTTATATCTTTCGGCCAACCTACTTTTTGGTGCAGCAATGGGTGTCTCTTTACCTTATGTCGAAACCATTGCACTTGCATCACTTTCTAAGCAGCATTACGGGAAAGTACGGCTTTGGGGATCATTGGGATTTATGGGTATTGCTTTATGGTTAGGAAAAATACTTAATGTTCCACATGAAGCACTCTACTATCTCTCCTCCATGGCTCTTTTTACACTCTTTTTTGGTGCTTTTTTAATCCAGTATGATTCTGATATCCACAGCAAAATACAAGAAAATGCTTCCTTTTCACTTACAAAATATTGGGCATTTTGGATATCCATCTTTCTCATGCAAGTGGGATTTGGAGGGTTTTATAATTTTTTTACGATTTACGAAACCTCTCATGGTATCTCTTTAGAGATGACTTCATGGATGTGGAGTTTTGGGGTCATTTGTGAAATTGTCATGCTCTATTTTCAAGGAGCACTATTGCAAAAAAACTTACTTAATATTTTACAATTTGCTACACTTGTGACAGCCTTTCGATGGCTTATGCTCTACCTTTTTCCCAATTCCATCCTTCTTACCTTTGCTTCTCAATCATTACATGCAGTAAGTTTTGCACTCTATCATACTGCTGCTATCACTTATGTCTTTTCACTCTATAGCCAAAAAAAATTGGCACAACAATTTTTCTTAGGTATCGCTTTTGGTTTAGGTGGTTCAGTTGGTGCTATATTTTCAGGAAAAATCTATGGAGAATACCTCTTTCTCATAGAAGCCTGCATTACGTTTACTGCTTTTATAGTACTTTGGATACATCAAAAACGTAAAAGGAACATCTCAAATGATTAACACACCTGCCATTATCTTCTCTGGAGGAAAAAGTTCCCGTATGGGACAAGACAAAGCACTTTTACCTTTTAGTACCTATACGACACTAGGTCAATATCAATATGAAAAACTTTCTAAACTTTTTACCAATGTATATCTCTCTATCAAAGAACAAAAGTTTGATTTTGCATGCCAAACTATCATTGATATATATGAAGAATCTTCTCCTTTGGTTGCATTGGTCTCATGTTTTGAGGCTTTGGAGACAGAAAATATTTTTGTATTAAGCGTTGATGCACCATTGGTAGACAAAGAGATTATTGTGCCCCTCTATGAAACAAGTCAGTTGCCAAACAATCAAAATAAAGATGCTATTATCGCAAAAAGTCCAAAAGGAGTACAGCCCCTTTGTGGTTTTTATAAACGATCCATACTTCCTCTGGCACGAGCTTATCTTTCAAATCATAAGCATAAACTCACAGCATTGCTTGATGAAGCAAATACTTTTTATCTTCCTTTTGACAAAGAGACAGCCTTTACAAATCTAAATACCATGCCACAATATCAAGATTTACTCTTTAGCCAACTCAACCGCACATAGTTTTTGATCACTGTCAAGCATTTGTGTCATAAGTTTTTTAGAAAAGAAGACAAATTTTTCAAACAGTGCAGAATGATATTTATCTTTATGGTGTATCATCAAAAAGTCCCGTTTACATTCAAAGTTTTTTACAGCAACCTGAAACAGTTTTCCTTCTTCTAGTTCTTTATTCACCGAAATCTTAGAGATACAGGTAAGACACTCACGATTCATTAAAATACTTTTAATAGATTCAGTATGCCCAAGTTCTAAAAAGATATTTAAATCATCTACTTTTTCTTTAATATAGTCTAAAAATACTTCTCTGGTTCCAGAACCTTCTTCTCTAAGTACCCAGCGTAGAGATGCCAATTCATCAATGTATGCGGGTTCAGCATTGGCAATACTTTCATTTTCTGTCACAATAAGCAGTTCATCAACTCCAATTTTTTCCTTGATAATGTCAGAACCTGCTACAAAACCTTCTACAAAACCGATGTCAATACTTCCATCTTGAATCATATTTGCAATATCTTGCGTATTTCCCTCTTTCAACGTAACCTTTACTTCAGGATAAGAGCTCATATAAGAACAGATAATTGAAGGCATCAAATAATCAACAATAGTTGTACTTGCTCCAACACGTATCATGCCTTTATTTTCAGAATTTTTAAATTCGTACTCTATGTCAGAAAGCTTTTTGAAAATAGGATCAATCTCTTTATGAAAAGCACGGCCTACCTCATTAAGTACTAATTTTTTATTAATTCGATCAAAGACAGGACGACCCAAAATACTTTCAAGCTCTTTAATGGACATAGAGATAGCCGATTGACTCAAATGCATCTCTTTTGCTACATTGGTCAAGTGTCCAGAAGCAACTACATTTAAAAATATTTCCATTTGTCTCAAAGTTAATTTCATTTTTTCTCTTTGTTCATTATTAGTGATTATTTTAAAGAATTAAATTTATTTGTATATTATATCAAAATTATAGTATAGTTCCAAAAAAATAATCAAATAATTTGATGCAAAAGGATAAAAATGGCTTTTTCTCCACAAAATCGTAAAGGCACAATGAGCGGCATACTCTTTGTTGCTATCTTCGCTGCAGCGGCAACCTACATTGCCCAACTAGCTCCTATACATGCATTGGGGCTCTCACCGTTAGTAATAGGTATCGTCATGGGTATTTTTTACGCCAACACTCTACACAACCAAACACCAAAAGAGTGGCAAACAGGCATCACCTTCTCTGGCAAAAAAATCTTACGTTTTGCTATCGTTATTTATGGATTTAGAATTACATTTCAGCAAATCGCAGATGTGGGGCTCGATGGTTTTCTCGTCTCTTTAACTATGCTCACTACAACCCTTATTTTGGGCTCTTGGGCAGGTACAAAACTTTTTGGCATGGACAAAGAGACCTCTATTCTCACAGCTTCAGGAGCATCTGTCTGTGGTGCAGCTGCTGTTCTTGCTACAGAACCTGTACTTAAAGCCGAAGAGCACAAAACTGCGATAGCTGTCTCTATGGTTGTACTTTTTGGAACCATCTCTATGTTCCTCTATCCTGTCATGTATGAGGCCATTATCAAGCATGCTGTAGGCTTTTTACATATGGATCCTCGTACTTTTGGTATCTATGTTGGAGGTACCATTCATGAAGTAGCACAAGTCGTTGCTGTACCCGCATCAGTCCCGGGAAGTCCTAAAGAGATGGCAGATGCTGCGGTTATTGTAAAAATGACACGTGTGATTATGATTGCCCCTATGCTTATTGTTATGGGACTCTACCTTGCATGGGATGCCAAAAAAGCTGGTGGCAGCAGAGAGGATAAAATGAAACTTGTCATTCCTTGGTTTGCCGTCTATTTTATTATGGTGGCAGGGTTTAACTCTTTTCATCTTATCCCGCAAAATATCGTAGATATTATCAACCAGATTGATACCTTTTTACTTACTATGGCAATGACCGCACTAGGTATGGGAACTATCTTTGCCAAATTTAAAGGCTTAGGGCTTGCACCTGTCTATACAGCATTGACTATGTTCGTTTGGCTTGTTGTGGGTGGTTTTGTCATTACCAAACTTGTTGTAGAAGTTTTATAACTTTCATAGAGAAGAAGATTTATTTTCTTCTTCTGTAACTCAATGCTTCAAGTATATCTTTCTTTTCTATCTTTTCATTTTTATTTAAATCTGCAATCGTACGTCCTATCTTTTTAACCGAAGCAATACTTCTATGTGAAAGTCCAAATTTTTCTATGGCAGATTCTAGTATTTTTTCTGCATCGCTGGTAAGTTGACAGTATAGTTCTATTTCATCTTCGTTGAGCTTTCCGTTAAGCCTTGCTTGTTTTCTCTCTTTTTGCATCGTAAATGCTTCTATCACCGCTTTATGCATTGCTTTTGATGTCACATCCCCTTTATCATCGTTTTGTACCTCTTGCATCACAACAAATAAATCTATACGATCCAAGAATGGATCAGAGAGTTTGTTTTGGTAGCGTTTTATCTCCATCTCTGAACAGCGACATACCTTTGTTTTTGAAAGCATATTTCCACAAGGG
>JALSSQ010000296.1 GCA_026984165.1 Sulfurovum sp. | reverse complement strand
AAGCACGATAGCTATCTTCTCTTTTGAGCCAGTTTTTAGCGCTATTTTGTTAAGATTGTGGTAAAAATTTTCTTTGTTTATTTTTATAAATGCCATAGATGTATTATAGTTAAAAATTAAAAATTAAAAATTAAAAATGAAGGTATCATATGAAAATCATGCCAGCGGAATGGGAGAGACAACAGTGTGTTTTGATGAGTTTTCCTCATGAGGAGACAGACTGGGCAGAAGGTGGCTTAAATGAAGCACTTTCCCCATTTATTCGTATCGCTCAAGCTATTGCCTATAAAGAAGCTGTCTATATCATCTGTAAAGATAAAAACAAGATTGCTTCCATGTTTTGCTCGACACGAAATATGACGTTTATAGAGATACCCACCAACGATACTTGGATACGTGATTATGGGTATATTTCTATCAAAGAAAATGGAGAAAAAAGACTTTTGGATTTTACCTTTGATGGCTGGGGTGGTAAATTTGAAGCTTCATTTGACAACACTGTCAATAGTCTTTTACACAAAAAAGGCTACATGGGCACTACACCATTGGAGCAGATAGATTTTGTTTTGGAGGGAGGCGCTATAGAGAGTGATGGAGAGGGGACAATACTTACTACTAGCACTTGCCTTTGTAACCCAAACAGAAACGGTGGGTTGACAAAAGAAGAAGTTGAAGAAAAACTCAAAGAGACTCTAGGTACTCAAAGACTACTTTGGCTTGATGATGGCTATTTAGCAGGAGATGATACAGACTCTCATGTTGATACACTGGCACGTTTTGTCAACAAAGAGACAATAGTCTATGTCAAGTGTGACAACCCCAAAGACGAACATTATGAAAGCCTGCAAAAGATGGAAACACAACTCCAATCATTTTGCACCAAAGAGGGCAAGCCATACACCTTGGTGCCTCTGCCTATGCCAGATGCGATTTACAATGACAAACAAGAACGCCTGCCTGCAACTTATGCCAATTTTCTCATCACCAATGATGCACTGCTCTACCCCACTTATGCTGATAAAAATGATGAGCTTGTCCATGAGATATTTAAGAAGTTATTTCCAGAAAAAGAGATTATTCCTATCAACTGTTTAAAGTTGATAGAAGAGGGGGGGAGTTTGCATTGTTCTACGATGCAAGTGGTTTATTAGCGTTTAGCGCCAAATTCTTGTGACCAATAATGTGTATATTTTGTTCCTGCTTTTTCAACATGTGCCATACCTACTTCTTTATATGCTGGGTTCATTAAGTTTTTACAATGTTCATCACTTTTCAGCCAAGCGTTTATGGCTTTCTGTGCCAAGTCCCCATTAGTTCCTACAGTGAGGTTTTCCCCTATTGTACGAAAATTACTATATCCATTATTAATAATACGTTCATCAAAAGTACTTCCGCGAGTTAATAATAATATTTGAGCCGTCCAATCCGAATTGGTTCCTGAACCATCATGACTAAACGTATTACTTTCTGCCATATCTTCACTATGTTCATAAGCAGCCTTATACAATGCATCATTCCATGTTAATGGGTCAACAGGTTTTTTGATTCCTTCTCTTCCACAATCTTGTTGTTTGGATCTTGCCTGATTTATTGCATCAAGATAATTTTGTTTTACTGTATCCTCTATTATTGGTGCATCATAAGCATTTGATGATGTTCCCGAATTTGTTGTTGATGAAGAATTGGTTGTTGCAGGAATAGTACTTCCTCCTCCCCCACACCCTATGAGCATCAAACATACTAAACTATATGCACTTATTTTTTTCATATTTTATCCTTATTTATTATAGTCATACAATGAGAAAAGTATATGCAGTAACCTGTGGCAGTTTGGCTATCTTTCATAAAAGACCCATAACTTTCTGTCCCTATTTCACAATAGGTTTAGCTTTTTCAACATTGTTATGCATCACTATACCAAAAAAATGTCAAAAGCCAAAAAAAGAAAGATTTGGTTAAAATCTTAATATGAAAACAGCACTTATCCAACAGAAACATCATGACTCAAAAGAAAAAACGCTAGCAAGGACTATAGAAAAGATCATTGAAGCATCACAAAATGGTGCCAAACTTATAGTCCTGCAAGAACTCCACCAAACAGAGTACTTCTGCCAATGTGAAGATACCACATTTTTCACCTATGCCAATAGCTTTGAAGAGGATGTAAAATTTTGGAGTAGTGTAGCCAAAGAACACAACATTGTACTTGTTACCTCACTCTTTGAAAAACGTGCCGCAGGGCTTTATCATAACACGGCAGTGGTCTTTGAAAAAGATGGAAGCGTTGCCGGTAAATACCGAAAAATGCACATCCCTGATGACCCCGGGTTTTATGAGAAGTTTTATTTTACCCCAGGTGATTTAGGTTTTGAGCCCATACAAACCTCTATCGGTAAACTGGGTGTACTCATCTGCTGGGATCAGTGGTACCCAGAAGCAGCACGTATCATGACACTCAAAGGGGCTGAGATACTCATCTACCCTACTGCCATTGGTTGGTTCGATAAAGACAGTGAAGAAGAGAAACAACGACAACTAGCCAGCTGGATAACCATCCAACGCTCCCATGCCATCGCCAATGCCATACCTGTGATAAGCTGTAACCGTGTGGGATTTGAAGCTGACCCTACTGGTGTTTTAGAAGGTACACACTTTTGGGGAAACTCCTTCATTTGCGGAGCACAAGGTGAAATGTTGGCACATGCCAAGCATCAAAATGAAGCAATACTCTATGCAGACATAGTCCATACACGCACCAAAGAAGTAAGAGACATCTGGCCATTTTTACGCGACAGACGTATAGAGTCTTATTCTTGCCTTTTAGAGAGATATTGTGATGAAAAGTAAAGGTGTATGCAAAACTTTTTTAATTTTTAATTTTTAATTTTTACTTCTCCTGCTATAATCCATAAATATATTTATAATAAGGCATAAAAATGTACAACATTGAAGTCACCATCAAAGGTGCCCCTGTAAAATACAAACTCCCAGACCCAGCTTTTTATGATGCATTGGGATATGAGGGCATGAAAGATTTAATGTACCGATTTTATGACGAAATCTACGACAGTGCTATCTCCCATTTTTTCCCACAAGATGAAAAAGAGTTTGAAAAGGTCAAAGAGAAAAATGCACGCTTTTTTATAGAGATTTGCGGAGGACCCAAAACCTACAAAGAGGCGGGAGAAGGAAATGATCTCAATGAATACATCATACGTTTTCATGATGATTTTTCTATCAACAAAAAAGCAAGGTTTGAATGGTTAGGCTGCATGGAGACAGCACTCAGAGAGACAAAAGGGGTATCTCAGGAGCTTAAAGATGATTTTTGGAACTACCTCGAAAAATTTTCAAAACTCACAGTCAATACCTTCGATGATGGCTCAGTATTTTACGCAGCCTACGAACCTGGAGATATTGTGCCATAGCACAATCCTCAATTCCTAATTCCTAATTTCTAATTTCTCATTTCTCATTTCTCATTTCTCATTTTATCAAACCACCACATAAACGCAAACATCAACCCTGGTGTTTTAGCGATAGACTCATCATACATAAGTGCTTTAGCGTCTGAGACAGGTAGGCTAATCACTTCTATCTGCTCATCATCTACCCCTCCACCCTCACTCACTTTCATGCGCTCATCTACCTCAACATAGTAAAGCATCTGTTTGGAGCCTGCAAAGCCTACAGAAGTATGAAAAGAGGTAATTTTTTCTATACGCTCTACATCTACACTATATCCACACTCTTCTTCTATCTCTTCCATCGCTATCTCTACTAAGGAGAGCTCTTTATCGACAATACCTGCACAAAGTTCTATGGTCATGCCATCACCATTGTTAAGATAGACAGCCGGACGAAACTGTTTGACTAACACAAAAGCATCTTTTTGTGTATGGTATAAAAGTATCGCAACTGAATCATGTGCCTGTACCACTTCCCAATCGCGCTTCTGCCCATTTTGAGTAAAAACAGCGAGTGAAGTTGAAATGTATTCTGGATTTTCCAATGGCTGCAACGTAAAGTTTTCTATTTTTGCTCTCATATGTCTTAATCCTCCCACACATAGCTAGGTGCATTTTCTTTGATATAACGTAAAAGTTTCGCTTTGTTTGTTTTAGCACCTTTTATGGCTACATTTTTATATTTTATTGTGGTTACATTTTCATATTTTGTAAACTTTTGAAGTTTTGATGTTTTAATGGATTTCTTACCCAATACATTCATAGGATCAATCCATCGACCATTTTTCATCAGCCCAAAATGCAGGTGCGGACCTGTACTACGTCCCGTGCTTCCTACATACCCTATCACTTGTCCTTTTTTAACATGCTGTCCTACTTTTGCACGTCTTCTACTTTGGTGCGCATATAGCGATTCGTATCCTCCCTTATGTTTAATTTTCACTACATTACCATATCCGCGCATACGCCCAGAAAAACTCACAATACCATCGTTTACTGCTAAAAGTGGCGTACCTCTTCTTGCACCAAAGTCCGTGCCATGATGCGGTCTATATCGATGCAAAATAGGATGCCATCTTCTATAAGAAAAATTTGATGTAATACGTGCATGTCGTAGTGGCATACCAAAACGTGATTGGGCACTACTAACCGGAACACGTTTGGTATATACTACTTTTTGCTTACCTTTGACTGTATATGCTACTGCTTTTCCTGTTTGTGCAAATCCATCTCCATCTTCATCGACATAAATAAATTGCTCTTTTTTTCCCATACGTACCCTGGCAATTTTAATATCTGGAACCAAGCAAGGTTTACCTGCACGAGTTCTTTGCGTATAGATAAAATCTATCTCATCACCTTTATGTAAATTTTTACCGTTAATCACACCTTTTAGTGCTGAGCTTAAACGACGTGCAACTTTTTGATTATGTGTAGTATTTAATGTATCTATATAAGGATTATTACTCAAAATTATTTTCCCAAAATACTCATCTGTTTCATAAACAATAGGGATAATATCAAAGACATAGGTGTTTGAAGTCTTTGTTTTACTTAACTGAATTTGCATCACCTCACTAATAGGTATTAGGGCTTGAAGTAAACTACCGTTTTCATCTTCTAACTCATAAAATAATTGTTTATTAGTAATTTCAGAAAGGAATTTTTGGTCATCATTAGAGACATCATTCAATACACTCAAAGGGATATGTTTTGCTTCCAAATATTGGGAAAAGGTTTGTCCTTCTTTCCATTGTAATGCTTTAACTCTTGCACCAAACAAAGTACCAAGGATTAAAATCCATATTAAGATATATTTCATGCTTCTTTTAGTCCCTCTCTCTAAGTAGCATAATTATAACCGAATAAGGTTAAGGAGAGTACTATATTGAGTAGCATCAATAAAGTTTAACTCTTTTACTTGTATAATCAGCCCATACAAATATAAAGGATTGCTATGCGTAAGATGACACTTATAGCGCTTATCGCTTTACCGCTTTTTGCAGGGTTTTTCCCACAAACTATCCATACAACTGTTTCAAAAACTTCTGATAAATCTATTGTTCTAAGTAGCCCCTTTCCTGTGGATGGTATGACAGGTATTGTTATACACAATTATGGTAATGGCATAGAAGCAATTACCAGCCGTATAGTGCAACACAGTGCAAATAAAACAACACTTTTAGATGGAGAAATTATCCATCATGATAAACTTCCGACTATTAATACACCCGTCACTGTAGGTGATAATGTTATAGGAGGTTATCTCTATGATAATGTACTTTTGCTTGCACCTAATGCCCAGATCTATAAAGATATTACATCACAATATCATAAAACATGGATTCATCCTGATTTATATGCCTTATTTTTATCAAAGTATGGGGATAACATTCCTACGAAAGAAAATCTCAAAGCATTCGCAAAATCTTATCAGGTAGGACTCATCTATATTGTAGGACACAACAGTGCCAGATTACTTGATCCTATTTCAGGTCAAATTGTTGGTCAAAAACCTATGAGTGGATTACCAAAAGAAGGAAAATCACCTTTCTTTATGCGTTTTGATGAAATTGATTCAGGCATTTTTTCTTCTGATAACCATACAGGATACTATAAACTCATGGATACACTGTAATCATGCTAGATAAAAAACATATTCAGCGTTTTAAATCTCTTGTAGGTGAAGACAATGTTTACTCAGACAAAGCCCATCTCATCGCCTACTCTTATGATGCAACACGTACACGTTTTGAACCTGAAGCGGTGGTTTTTCCTAGAGATGAACAAGATGTATCAAATATTTTAAGTTACTGTAACGAGCATGGCATTGTCATCACACCGCGTGGGGCAGGTTCAGGCTTTACGGGTGGTGCATTACCTGCCAATGGAGGCATTACCCTTGGGTTGGAAAAACATATGAACAAGATACTTGAAATCGACTTGGAAAATATGGTCGCTGTCGTACAACCAGGGGTCATCAACATGGATCTGCAAAAAGCGGTAGAAAAGATGGGGCTTATGTATCCACCTGATCCTGCAAGTGAAGAGTACTCTACTCTTGGAGGCAATGTCTCAGAAAATGCAGGAGGTATGCGTGCTGCCAAATATGGTATCACGAAAGACTACGTCATGGCTCTACGTGCTGTACGTGCCAACGGAGATATTATTAGAGCAGGAAAACGTACCATTAAAGATGTAGCAGGCTACAATATAGCAGGTATGCTCATCGGCAGTGAAGGTACACTGGCTGTACTTACAGAGCTTACACTCAAGCTCATTCCCAAACCCAAATTCACCAAAGGGTATATGGGTATCTTCCCTTCTGTAGAAGATGCGATGAATGCTGTCTTTAAGTCTTTAGCCTCTGGTGCCAATCCTGTGGCTATGGAGTTTATGGATGCACTGGTTGTGCAAGCACTCAAAGAGAAACTAGGTGTTGAGTTACCGGAAGATGCAGGGGCACTGCTCATCGGTGATGTCGATGGCAATGTTCCTGAAGAGGTAACTTTTCAGCTAGAGACACTGGAAGCATCTTTTAAAGAAAACAACGCCCAACAGTTCATCGTAGCCAAAGACGACAAACACCGTAATGAACTTTGGTATGCCAGACGTAACGCCTCACCATCCATTACTATTTTTGGAAACAAAAAGCTCAATGAAGATATCTCTGTGCCACGCTCTATGCTCCCAGAAGCACTCAAAGCCATCTATGCCATTGGAGATAAGTACGGCTTTAAAGTACCATGTTTTGGACATGCAGGTGATGGAAACATTCATGTCAATGTCATGGTAAAAGATGGCAATAATGAAGAGGAACTACACCGTGGACACGAGGCCATAGAAGAGATATTTCAAATGGTCGTTGAGATGGGAGGGACACTCTCTGGAGAACATGGCATAGGTACATCCAAGGCACCCTTTATGGGTATCGCCTTTAATGACATGGAGATACAACTCTTTAAAGATATCAAAAAGGCATTTGATCCCAATAATATTCTCAATCCGGGAAAAATGGGATTGCCATCCTGACATGAAACACAACAGACAACTTAGCGTTATTGTTAAAAACTATTATCTTTTTTTGAGAGATTTTTTCAAAGATCTCTTTGATGACAAACTGGGGCATTACGCCTCAAGTTTGAGCTGGAGTAC
>JALSSQ010000295.1 GCA_026984165.1 Sulfurovum sp. | reverse complement strand
GTATCAAAGCCTACGCCCTCACCTGCCAACTCTTCAAAAAACTTAAACAAAGCATCACTTTTGGTGAAAAATCGTACCAAAGACACATCCAATTTCAAATCTTCAAACGCATCAAAAGATGCTGCTGTACGTAAAAGTAAGATACGTTGCAAAGGGTCTATTTGTATTTTATTTTCAAGCAGTATGGCGCGTTGTTCAAACTCATCCATACGTATAAGTGTAGGAAGAAAGCCCTCTTCGTTTTTATGTTTTTGACTGATGCTTCTTAGGGCTCTTGATGTTGGATAGACATGAAGCTGTTTATGGGCTGGCATATCATATTTCGTTTATAGCGTATTTTATTCTTATCATGCAAATGATTATAACATAACCATTTGAGCTTACGGCTTCAAATATGCAGGTGTTTGCACATATCCTATTGTATTTTTATCTATTATCGCTCTACACTGCAAGGTATATCTGCCTGCCTTGTCTATCTCTAGATCTGGTGTAGTGTAGCTACCATCTTTAAAGGGTACACGCTCTATCATCACATCATCCTTTCGTGTATGAGGACGTGTGAGCAAAAAGCTTACATTGGCATCATTCACTACTGTACCATCTTTTTTTGTGAGCACATAGCTAAAATGATTTTTACCTTTTTTTAGCATGACAGCATCAGGTTGTGGGATTTTAGAATGAATATTGTCTGTCATTACCATCATTTTTACATCGCTTAGCTTCATACTATAGGCTTTCTCAAATGTTCTTTTTTTCTCTAAAATATCATTGATACCCAAATCTGCCTTTTGGTACTTCATCATATATTCATTTACCTCTTGTACAGGCAGTTGTACCGCATGTTTGACCGTCCAATACCCTAAAGTAATACCTATCATTAAAAAACCCAAAATCATATGTGGCCAATAGGTCTTTTTGCTCTTATTATCCATTTTCTTTCCTGCTTTTTATTTTTAACCACATAGGTCTGAATATAAATATCCATAAAACAATCAGAGAGCCCGTATAAACGAGTATTCTTAATATCATGAGCATGACACTTATATCATCATGAATGGTGTGGGTGAGTTTTATGCCTTTAACCTGGGCTAATTCATCGGCAAGTTCTGAATATGCCTGCACGATACCCACATTAAATTTTGCTTCATCTGTATTGCTGTCTTTGAGTGCTACTACTTCTATAGCGGCGTCACGCACTTTATCATCATCGTACATCTTTTTGAGATTTTGTGAAGAAGGGATAATCCCTATTCTTCCTCTCTGTTTAGTCTTGGTGGTTATCGTTGCATACGGAGCAAAGATAAACAATACATACGGTTTACTTAGCTTTGCTTCATATTGCCTGCTATACTCTACCAAGTTAAATCTTTCAGGAAAATGCTCATTGCTTGCAATAATATATGCATGCACACCTGTTTTATCTTCAAGTTCTTGACCTATAGTCTCTATAAGTTTTGAAGCTTTTAAATTAACAAGATCATTTCTTAATAGATGTATTGACGAAACTGAAGCATTAAGAAGAAGTGGAAACAGAGCCAAAGCAAGCATGGTAAGCACATAGCTTACCTTTAACTTTGCTTGATTCATCTTAACCTACATAAAGTAGATATTTTT
>JALSSQ010000294.1 GCA_026984165.1 Sulfurovum sp. | reverse complement strand
AATCGCATGATCAAACGAGTCAATCAGCTCTTTAATGTAACGTTTTGTCAAACCAAAATCATAGACCATTTGTCCATTGTCCAAATAGTTTGACTCTAAAAGTACTTCTATTTTATAAGAGTGTCCATGTATATTTTCTGAGCATCGCCTTGTCGTACAGTCACGCACAATATGTGCGTTTTCAAATTTAAAAAGTTTTCGTATGAGCATTATCTATCCTTAATAGGAGTATAGTTATCTGATTTTAACACAGCTAACTTAAGGTATTTGAGGTGCATCTACATCCTCACCCAAAAAAGCATAACTCTTCCCTATGCGTGCCACAGGGTTAAAAGAGATAGTAAGTTTTTCTTTGTCAGTGATAGCCTCATCATCTACAAATATCGCTTCGACATTCAGTACCAATGGTATCGTAGAACCCCCACCCAAATCTATTTCCTGATTGAGTGTACAATAGTATGCTACAGGTGCTGTGCTAATGCGTGGAGGGAAATTTCCATTCTCTGTGATAGTCTCAATATTAAAGACTTCTGATTCACTCTGTTCATGCTTCAAACTTTTAGAAGAAAAATGCATCTTCTCCAAATCGCACTCTTGTACCATGCAGATAGTACATTTTTTATGTTTGCGTATGTTGGCAAGTGTGTCTTTTTCTGAACCATCGGCTTTATGCCCTACTGAGATAAGCACTGTGGCAGGCGAAGAGGAAAGCCCTATAAAGTAAGAAAAAGGTGCGATATTCACGACCCCTTCATCTTCAGTGACCACCCATGCAATGGGTCTAGGGATAATGGTTTGTGCCATGAGTTTATAGGTGGTATTTGTTTCATGTTTGTCTATATCAAAGACCATATCATACCCCTTGTGTGGTGTCAAACACCCGTATGTGCAGTCTATCACTATAGCGATAGCGATGCTTCATGCAAAACTCAAAGACTGCTTTGTCGTTACGCCAAATGATATCTCTACTCTCACCTACAGGCATACAGTACACTTCTAACTCAGGAAGTATCTCTCTTATCTCATTAATTTCATCTAGGGCTGTAGTTTCTACCAAGTTTGCATCTATCGTAAACTTTAAAAATGCTTCTTTGGCATGACTTTGTATATTTTTCAGTGCCTGAGGTACAATACGTTTTGCTTTCGGCTCTCCAGAGTTTTTGAGCTTTAGTGAAAGTGCAAAGATACAAGATTTATACGCAGGGTATGCATCAAAATCTATCTCGACAGTACCATTGGTCTCAAAAGTTACCTGTACACCATACGCCACCAACCATTCCACTACAGCATAAAAGGTATCATCTTTAGCATACATGAGAGGCTCACCCCCAGTAATCACAACATCTGGTCTATAGCCTAAGGTATCAAATTCATGTTTCAAATGCAAAGTTAACCCATCTGCATTGTTCACCTTTTGCCATGAGGAAGCAAAATGACCATCTACTGCAAAGTAGGTATCACACCCTAAACGGACTTCACCATCTACCTCATACTCTGCACCAAAACCAGGGCAGTTTAAGTTACATCCACCTGTACGCAAAAAGTAAGAAGGCACCCCAGCATACTTCCCCTCACCCTGAATAGAGAAGAACTGTTCAGTTAAGTAAAACAAAGTTTTAC
>JALSSQ010000293.1 GCA_026984165.1 Sulfurovum sp. | reverse complement strand
TATAATAAAACATCACCTATCTTTGTTGCCATTTTTGCCTATATTTTTCTTAAAGAGAAACTACATATCTCTGCACTTGTTGCCATTGTGTTGGGGTTTGTAGGCATCGTTTTGGTCGCACAGCCTGAAGCAGGGGGATTTGATAAGTACGATATATTGGGTATCTTCTCTGGCATCGGTGCAGCGCTTGCCTACACATCGATACGTGAACTTAGAAAATACTATGATACCCGTGCCATTGTCATGAGCTTTATGGGAGTAGGTACCATCGCACCTCTGTTGTTAATGCTAATTACCCCGTATGTAAACGTATCTCAAGATTTTGACTGGATGTTTGCACGTTTTGTGATGCCTCAAGGTGTAGAGTGGGGTTATGTGACTGCTGTAGGTGTCTTCGCAACGATGTCACAACTGCTTATGACCAAAGCATATGAGCTTACAAAGGCAGGTATTGTCGGTACGATAAGTTACAGTAACATTGTCTTTGCTGTCATCATTGGCGTGATGCTTGGAGACCCAATTCCTGAGTTTTGGACAATTTTGGGTATAATCTTGGTAATAACCTCAGGGCTGTTGGTAGCCTTGGTAAAAGAAAAAACATAAAGGATACCTATGGGTGCATTAAAAGAAGAATATTATCCATCGTATACCTATGATGATTATAAGATATGGGAAGGCGAGTGGGAGCTTATCTATGGCATACCCTATGCGATGGCTCCTGCCCCAATGATAAAGCATCAAGCCATTAGTAATAAAATTGCATGGCAATTACAAGATGCATTAAAAGAGTGTAAAATATGCCAAGCACTTCTTCCTATCGATTGGAAGGTGGATGATAGTACTATTGTACAACCAGATAATCTTGTGATTTGTCATGAACCAGAGTATGAGACGCATATCATCAAAGCCCCTAAAATGATTTTTGAGATACTCTCTAAATCTACCGCCCAAAAAGATTTACATCTTAAATATGATTTATATGAACAAGAGGGTGTGAGATATTATATTATCGTCAATCCAGAAGATAATGTGGCAAAGGTATATACGCTGAATGATCAAGGTACGTATATGATCATAGCAGATGCACATAATGAGAGTGTAGATTTCGATTTGGAACATTGTCAATTTACATTTGATTTCTCGAAAATTTGGTAAGGAAAAATATGATACTTATAGCAGGTCCTTGTGTACTAGAAAGTCGTGACAATGTGATGCGCATTGCTGAGTCTTTAGGGAAATACCATGAAGATTGTACAAAAGAGTTTTATTTTAAAGCCAGTTTTGACAAAGCAAATAGGACAAGTTTGGACTCTTTTAGAGGACCAGGGCTTGATGAGGGGCTTAAAATGCTTCAAGAGGTCAAAGAGCAGTTTGGCTACAAGATACTCACCGATGTGCATGACTACACGCAACCAACTTCTGTGGCTGAGGTGGCGGATGTGCTGCAAATCCCTGCTTTTTTGTGTCGTCAGACAGACCTACTCGTGGCAGCAGCGAAAACTTCTGCGGTAGTGAACATCAAAAAAGGGCAGTTTTTAGCCCCACAGGCGATGGAACACTCTGTCAAAAAAGTACTCAAAACAAGAGGTTTTGAAGGTGAAGCTAGCTATGAAAATGCAGAGAAATACAAGGTATGGCTTACAGAACGCGGCTCAACTTTTGGCTATGGCAATCTTGTAGTAGATATGCGTGGGCTCAAACAGATGCGAGAGTTTGCACCTGTCATTTTTGATGCCACACACTCTGTGCAACAGCCAGCATCTGGTGGCGCAACTTCTGGAGGTGACTCTGAGTTGGTACCTTATTTGGCACGTGGGGCAGCAGCGGTGGGTGTAGATGGTTTTTTCTTTGAAACACACTTTGACCCAAGCATCGCTTTGAGTGACGGCCCAAATATGATAGAATTACAAAAATTAGATACACTTATGAAACAGATAGATGCCATAAGAAGTATCGTAGAGTAGGTCGGGTTGCCCTCATCCCGACAAAATATAAGGGTCATATCAAAGTGTTTTTCGCTAAATGCAAACGCAAGCGTCCTCTGCGAGGATAGGGTGCATTTACCAAAAAACACTTCAATGTGACTTTGAACACAATATCAGGGGTCTGGTGATTTGTAATTTGTTGCAAAGCAATGAATTATGAATCACCTGACCCCTCACAAAAGGAAAAACATGAAAATAGTAGAAGGTAACCTACAGGTAGATAAAAGCAAAAAAGTAGCGATTATTAATGCAAGATTTAACCACTTTATCACAGACAGACTCGTAGAAGGTGCGGTAGATACCTATGTAAGACATGGTGGAAAAAAAGAAGATTTAGACCTTATTTTGGTACCTGGTGCCTTTGAGATTCCCTTTGCACTGGACAAAGCATTGGCTTCAGGCAAGTATGATGCTGTATGTTGTCTGGGTGCAGTTATCAGGGGGGCGACACCTCATTTTGACTATGTTTCAGCAGAGGCGACCAAAGGGGTGGCCTCTACCACACTCAAGCATGGCAAGCCAGCTACTTTTGGCATACTTACGGTCGATAGTATCGAGCAAGCCATAGAGCGTGCAGGTACCAAAGCGGGCAACAAAGGTGGCGAAGCGATGGCAGGGCTTATCGAACTTATGAATTTATATGGTGAATTGAACTAATGGCAACACGTCACCAAGCAAGAACAGCTGTAGTCGGACTCCTTTATGCTTATGATTTGGGTAATGAAAACATTGTAAAATTTTCAGATGAGATACTCGAAGAAGATAAAATACGCAACAAACAAAGAGAGTTTTCGCATACACTTTTTGATGGTACAGTAGAACATTTAGAGATGTTGGACAAAGAGATAGAAACACATATGACTGAGTGGGACTATGATGGCATCGGTAAAGTAGAAAAAGCTATTTTACGTTTAGGTGCTTATGAAATTTTAGTTGCTAAGACAGATAAAGCGATTATCATCAACGAAGCCGTTGAGCTTGCTAAAAAACTGGCAGATGAGAAATCTCCCAAGTTCATCAACGGTGTGTTGGATGCACTTGGTGAAACAAAAGAGGTGTAAAGAGGGGTCTGGTGATTTGTGATTTGTTTCGCAGAAATGAATCATGAATCACCTGACCCCATGGAATGTGATTTGTTTCGCAGAAATGAATCATGAATCACCTGACCCCGTGGAATGGAATTGGTTATAAGGAAAATAGTATGACAGCACCAAAAACAAAACGTATGAGCATTGATGAAGCCATAGAACTCATAGAGAAGGCTGACCTTAAAACTTTAGGGAAAATGGCACTTGCACGCAAACGAGAGTTGCATCCCAAGAGAGTGACTACCTTTGTGGTAGATAGAAATATCAACTATACCAATATCTGTTGGGTCGATTGTAAATTTTGTGCTTTTTATACCCATGAGAAGAGAGAGGATGCCTATATTCTCTCTTTTGATGAGATAGACCAGAAGATAGAAGAACTGTTGGCTATTGGTGGTACACAGATACTCTTTCAAGGTGGTGTACACCCCAAGCTTCAAATAGAGTGGTATGAAGATTTGGTAGAGCATATCGCCAAGAAATATCCACAAGTGACCATTCATGGTTTTTCATCTATCGAGATAGACTACATTGCGAATCGTTCCAAGATAAGCATCTCTGAAGTCCTTAGACGCTTGAAAGCCAAAGGACTCTCCTCTATTCCAGGGGCTGGTGCAGAGATACTCTCTGACAGGGTGCGTGATATCATCGCACCCAAAAAGCACAGCAAAGATAGATGGCTGGAGGTGCATAGAGAGGCACATAAGCTTGGCATTAAATCCACAGCTACGATGATGTATGGAACAGTAGAGACTGTACGTGAGATAGTCGAACACTGGGACTATGTACGTCAACTTCAAGATGAAACAGGTGGCTTTAGAGCGTTCATTATGTGGTCGTACCAAAGTGACCATACACAACTCAAACGTGAACTGCCTACCATTACCAAGACCACCCCCAACCAATATCTGCGCTACCTAGCAGTAGCGCGTCTGTTTTTAGACAATGTACCCAACATACAGAGTTCATGGGTGACACAAGGCTCGTATATAGGACAAATGGCACTGCTTTTTGGTGCCAATGATTTGGGCTCAACAATGATGGAAGAAAATGTTGTCTCCGCAGCAGGAGCAGCTAACTCCATGAACCAAGAGGAGATGATACAGCTTATTCGTGATGTAGGAGAAAATCCTGCGAAACGTAATACGGCGTATGAGATATTGGAACGTTACTAGATAACCATTTTTGAATGAAGAGTGAGGAGTGAAGAGTGAAGAGTGTAAGTATGCGGTGCAGTGGCTCCGCTTTTTTTCTTTTTAGATTTATGAAGACATTGCGCAGCAATACCAGCCAACATTCTTCATTTTTCACTCTTCATTCTTCACTAAAAATCATGACAATGATTTTATTAACGCAAGGATTATTAATGGCAGCCAGCCTACATGAAATAAAAGTAAAAGATACAACAGTACCTGTAATTTTTGAAGAGAGTCAGCATTTGCCTATTGTCTCTTTGCAACTGGTATTTAAAAACGCAGGGCACCTCTCCAATACGATTGATGGTGTGGCAGATATGTCGGCAAAACTACTTAATGAGGGAACAAAAAAAGAGGGAAGTATAGGCTTTGCCAGTAAACTGGATGCACATGCTGTATCTTTGCATAGCAGTGTAGGGCGTGAGAGTTTTGTCATAGAGCTCTCTGCACTCAAATCGGAGTTTCCTTATGCGGTAGAACGATTGGTTGAACTGCTTAAAGACCCCAACTATACTACAGAAGCGCTAGAGCAGATCAAGTACCAAAAATTGGGGTGGCTTAAACAAAAAGAGAGTGACTTTGACTACATTGCCGCCTCTAAGTTACGCGCTACACTTTTTAAAGGTTCTGCACTTGCACGTGCCTATGATGGTACAGTAGAGAGTATCAAAAATCTGAAACTAGAAGATATCAAAACCTTTCTTTCTACACATTTAGGCTATAACAACGCTATAGGCGTTATTGGGGGTGATTTGAGTCTAAAAGAGGCCGAAGGGTATATCACACAGATATTGAACCTCTTTTCAAAAGTGCAAAGCAAAGAGCTAGAAAAAATCACAGCATCTGACAAAAAGGAGAGAGTGACTAGCTATGAAGATACCCAACAAGCCTATATCTTTTTTGGGGCACCCTTTGACTTTGCTTACAATGACAAAGATCAGTACAAAGCCAAAATAGCAGAGTATCTGCTCGGTGGTGCAGGTTTTGGTAGCCGTATGATGGAAGAGATACGTGTCAAACGTGGGCTTACCTATGGTGTCTATGCAAGCTTGCGCCGTACCAAATCTGTCTCTTATATGAGTGGCTACTTACAAACCAAACTTGCTACACAAGAGGAGGCAAAAGCACTCATCCAGTCTGTCACAGATGATTTTGTCAAAAACGGCATCACACAAAAAGAGCTAGATGATACCAAGAAGTTTTTACTGGGCTCTGAACCACTACGCACAGAAACACTCTCACAAAGACTAGGACGTGCCTATAACGACTACTACTATGAACGCCCACTAAACTTTTCTAAAGAGCAACTAAAGAAGATAGAGAGCGTGACACTTAAAGAGATGAATGACTTTATTAAAGCACATACTGAGTTGTCTGATATTTCATTTGCGATAGTGACGAAAAAGAGTGAGGAGGTAGGAGGTAGGAATTGTGGTATGTATTGCTTTGCAATACTGCTATGATGTAAAAATATGTCAATATGACATATTTGTTAGGTAATTGCTTTTTCTTTGTTATAATTTATCAAATATGCGTAGGTGTGACCGTGTCACACGTCAAGATAAAATCATAAATATGATATATTTTGGATGGAAAATTCTCATTATATAGGTTGAGATTTGACGTGCGACATGGTCGCACCTACGGTCATGAAGGATATATTAATGGACGAAGCAAAACAACTTTTCAAAAAACTTAAAATCCATACACTGCTTGACCTTGCACTTATCATTCCCTCGTCTTACAATGACACGACACTTACACTCAAACCAGAATTAGGTAAAGTTAATACTTTAGAAGCCAAAGTAGCGGACTCTTCTGTGTATGGGGGTAAACTGCGTGTGAATTTTGTCTTAAAGTCGAATGGACGTAGGCTCTCTTCTACTTTTTTTCGCACGACACCGTACCATTACAAGCTTTTTGAAGTGGGATCTACACATGTTATACAGGGTAAATTAGAGGAGTACAAAGGCTATTTGCAGATGTCGCAGCCCAAGTCCATTAAGCACATTGGCAAGATAACACCCAAGTACAAGACAATTTTAAAAGAGAGTGAAATCTCTTCACTTATAGAAGCCTATGTTACAGAGCAAAATCTTTATAATGAAGGGCTAGACTCTAAAGAGGTAGCCACACTGATGCATATACATTTTCCTAAAAGCATGGAAGAGGTGTATGAAAATGGTGCTTTTAAAAAAGAGTTTGTGGAGGTGCTTAAGTTTATAGAAGCCTACAATCATCTTAAAAAACTGCGAGGTAAACGTGCAGACTTTCCTGCCATTCGTGCCTTGTACGGAGACATAAAGCCTTTTATAGACAATCTACCCTTTACCTTGACAGAAGAACAGCAACGCGTCATCGCCCAGATACAAAAAGATGTAGCCAGAGAGGAGAAAGCAGCCAAACGTATGGTAGTAGGTGATGTTGGCTCTGGTAAAACGATGGTGATACTCGCAAGCGTGATGATGGCACTGCCACACAAAAGCATACTCATGGCACCTACTTCACTGCTGGCGTTACAACTTTATGAAGAGGCAAAAAAACATTTGCCCAATAGTGTGAAAATAGCACTTGTGATGCAAGGCAAAGATGAGGGTGATTACTTGGAAGCAGACTTCATCATAGGGACGCACGCTTTGTTATATAAAGAGGATTTGCCTCAAGCAAGTTTAGTCATGGTAGATGAACAGCATCGCTTTGGTACAAAACAAAGAGCAAGTTTAGAGGCTTTGGTTTCAGTTCGACCGAGGGAGTCAGGTGATAACGATGCATCACTTGAGGCGATGCATCATAATTACCAGACCCCTCTACTTACTCAAAAGCCACACTTTATACAGTTCTCAGCCACACCTATACCAAGAACACAAGCCATGATGGACTCAGAGTTACTTGATGTCAGCCTCATTACCACCACACCATTTGAAAGAGAAGTACGCACACAGATCATTGGTAAGCAAGATTTTCCCAATTTACTCACGCATATCAAAGAGGAGATAGCACAGCATCATCAAGTGCTCATCGTCTATCCTTTGGTAGAGGAGAGTACAGAAGTGCCGTACCAGTCTCTTGATGAGAGTAGAGGGTTTTGGGAGCGTAAATTTGACGCTGTCTATGTCACACATGGCAAAGACAAACAAAAAGAAGAAGTGCTTTTAGAGTTTAGAGAAAAAGGCAAAATCTTGCTTGCTACGACTGTAGTAGAGGTAGGTATCTCTCTGCCTCGTCTCACACTTATCGTCATAGTAGGTGCAGAACGACTAGGACTTGCTACTTTGCATCAACTTAGGGGACGGGTAGGGCGCAATGGTCTAAAGAGCTGGTGCTACCTCTACTCCAACCTAAAAGCCAGTGAACGTCTTGCCCAGTTTGCCAAAACCACCAATGGTTTTGACATTGCCAAGTTGGACTTGAAGTTTAGAGATTCTGGAGACATACTCGATGGCACTATGCAGA
>JALSSQ010000292.1 GCA_026984165.1 Sulfurovum sp. | reverse complement strand
AAAGTTGTCTGAGTTTACCATGAGGCTTGTCTGATGTGCCAGGGTAAGAGAAAAGTCCTCCACCTTTGAGCATAATTTGGTGAAGGTCAGGCACCATACCCCCAGAATAACGCAAGCGATACCCCTCTGCAAAGAGCTCATCTATAAATGTTTTGTGGTAGTCACACCAGTTTTGTTGTGTGCCACCTGGTGCATTGAGTTTTCCTTTTTCACCCATGGAGATGGAACCTATCTCTTTAAATACACCATCAATCACACGTGAAAGTACAGGGGCATTGCCTTTTGTGGCTATCATCAGTTCGATACGAGGACCATACACGACATAGGCAGAGGCTACAAGGTTGGAAGCCTGCAATGCACCCTCGTAAATACCAAAGATAGAACCTACAGAGAGGTTGACATCTACCAAAGAAGAACCATCAAGAGGGTCATAACAGATAGTATATTTTCCCTCTTCATTCAGTTCCAGTACTCCTTCTTTCTCTTCACTGACGAGGTTTTTTACCACATCCACAGAAGCAAATGCTTTTTCTATAATGATGTCTGATTGTACATCAAGCTTTAGTTGGTCTTCCCCTGAGGAGTTTTCAGAATCAGAATATCCGAGGTCAGAAGTTTTAATCGCCTTGTCTATCTCAAAGGCAATTTTTTTAATGGTTTCAAAAATAGTATTCATCTATATTTCCTTGGCGTGGGTGTCTATCCACTCTATGATTTGTGTGGTGTTGTTCAGATTAAGCAGAGTGATATGCTCTGGTATTGTATAGTCAGAAAGGTTGATACTCTCATCTACAGCAATCGCTTCAGAACAGGCAAAGTAGCTCTCATCAATACTGTTTCTAAAGATGGCAATACGAGGCAAAGGAAGGGTTTTTAGTCCTTCAACCAGTAAAATGTCAAAATCATTTATCATAGCGACAATCTCATCAAGTGTTTTCTCACGTTGTGAAAAATAGGTAGTACGCGTAGGTGAGGTAATCACTACCTCTGCACCTGTTTTAGAAAACTTGTCGCTGTCTTTTCCCTCAGTATCAAAGATAGCTTTATCTTTAGGGTCATTTTTGATAATGGCAACTTTACGCTGGATTATCAATGTTCTGGCTATTTTTTCAACAAGCGTGGTTTTACCACTGTTTGATGGACCTGTAAATGCTACAGCAACTCTTTTTTTCACATATACCCTTTTGTAAGTATTGGAGAAATTATACTTAAAAGTTTATTGAATGTATGTTAAACTCTTGCAAAATAAACAGGGGGAGACAAATTTTATGTTAAGATATTTAATTATTATTTTGTTATGCTTCCTCTTAAGTGCATGTACCTCAAAAGAAGAAAAAGCACTCATAAAAATATATCAAAAAAATAAAATATATCACAAAAAACTTCAACAAACAGAAAAACTACAACTCAAAGAGAATGGTATAACTAAAGTTCTATTGACCGCTACTTATATGTTTAAACCAATTAAAAATAAAACCGATACAAGAGATGAATTATTTATTATAGGTATATCTATAGACGGAGATGAAGAAAAAAATTTGACTAGCAATGGATTTTCTTTAACATTAGACTGTAAAACCCCTAAAGAAATGAAAATGATTTCTGCAAAGGATACACGTCTAAAAAATCTCTCTTTTGTATCAGATTGGACTCAATTTTATGTAGTACGCTTTCCACATACCTCTAAAAAAGATCTTACACTTCTTTTTAATAGTAATACTTTGGGTAAAGGTGTCTTACACTTTGCCAAAGTAGCAAAGTATGTTATAAAAAAAGATTCTATTTTCTAAAACAGTCTGTTTTTTCTGGAGTGGCAAGCGTTTTAATCAGTGAAGACATGCGTGTAACTACTCCTAGTTTATTGAGATAGATAACATAGTTGGTCAATACTTTTTTACCATATTCTCTTGCTTGAGCATTTTCCATCATTTCTATACTCATATATGGTTCATAAGCTCCTGTGCGAAAATGTTTAGGGTTTTTTAAATATCTTTTTGTAAATCCGATTCCTGCATTATAGGCATAAGCAATAAAAAGTGGATGATAGAGATATTTTTCAAGATAATCAAGATGGTACTTTGCAAATTCTATGGCTCTATAAGGATTAAATATATCATCTAGATCCATTTTATATCCTTTTTCTTTGGCTATATGTTTGACAAGAAAAGGCATAAACTGCATCATACCCAAAGCAAATGAGCGGGATATCGCAGCAGGTACAAAGCGACTTTCTTGTCTAGCTATAGCATAAATGAGTGCTTGTTTTTGTGGTGACATATGTTTCATAATGTCCCGATAGGGCATGGGGAAATAGGATTTTGTGTGTTTACTTGCTTTAGCTTTGAGGTAGGTATAGATACCAATACTCTCCTGAGAAGCATACTTATCTGCCAAATCATCCATTTTAGAAAGCGAAATATGATTCATCTTTTGTTTTATTTTTGCCCAAGCAATTGGATTTTTAACATCAAATCCAAAACTACGTTTCTTTCTAAATTGTTGTGTAATAGTTTTAGGATACTTTCCATTGATTGAATCTGCAGCAATGAGTGTATAGATATTTGGATGATAACTTGTTCGCAAATGTTTTAAATAGATATCATTTTTTGTACTCAAATAGAGCCAAAAAAGTGTCTTATCTACTTCATAGCGTTTAAGGTAAAGTTTACGGGCAGCATCAAAATAGCTTGCGGCCATTTTAGGATGATTATTGCGCAAAAGTGAAAGTCCTTTTTTAAAATAGCTATTGGCTTTGCTGCGTCTTCTCCAAATATTTTCAGGGGTAGTTTCTTCTGTCAGATATATTTCAGAAGGCATAGTCCCTGTTTTCTTTTTATATGCCGTACGCAATTTTTTATTAAGATGTTTGGCTTCTTTTATGATAGTGCGTGCTTGAAGTGGTGTCGTTTCTGGTTGGGACAAAAAACGCCAAATATAATAATCTTTTTCAATACTCTTAGGCATATAATGTATATCAAAATAGTTAAATTGTTTTGCCAAAAGCGGTTCAAAAAGATAAAAATATGTGATAAATGATAAAAATAAATGAAATTTTATTTTCATCATTACCCCAAAAGTGCACGTATCATAAAATTATCGATGAGCTGAAGCACTAACATAGCAACCAATGGCGAAAGATCAATACCAGAAAATACAACAAAAGGCATTTTTTGTCGTATAAACGAAAAAACAGGCTCTGTTAGACGGTAGAGTAGCTGAACAATAGGATTGTAAGGATCGGGTCTAACAAAACTTATCAATGCTGCAATAATGATAATCCAAATATATAAATTAATCACTGTGTGTAAGGTTTGTACAAGGGCATAAAGTAAGGCATTCATGAGGCAATCTCCATTATATATGATTTGATAAACGGGTAAATATCTGAAAGTTCCGGACCATCTTCTGCTCCCGTTAGCAGTAGTCTAAGCGCTTTGAAAAACGCTTTTCCCTGCAGTCCTGACTCTTTGAGTAAATAGGACTCAAAAGCACTAAAATCAGAGAACATCGGAGCATTTTGTATAAGTGTTTCCATTGTACGCATCTGTTTGGCCCATGTTCCCTGAAAGTTTTTAGGTGCAAAGATAGCGTCTATCTTAGTGCTAAGTTCTTTAACAGTGCTAGCGTCTTCCAAGTAGAGTTTAGCCAATTTGCCAATGTCAGCATCTGCAAAACCAAAAAGTGTTGAAAGTATTTTGTCATCCATACGTCTAAGATGTTCACGGTTAATAGCACGTAACTTTTCTATATCAAATATCACAGCAGAAGAAGGAATATGATTTATATTAAACCATTCTATGGCTTCAGGCAGTGTAAATATTTCTTGTGGTGCATAGGGGGCATCAAGTAAAAGCAGGTAATTGATGATGGCATCAGGTACAAACCCTTCTTTAAATAACCATTTAAGTAAGAAGCCATCATCAGATTTGGAAATTTTTTTGCCCTTTTTGTCGATATAGTTGGGTAAATGTAGATACTCAGTTTTTTCATCATAGTTTAGCGCTGTTTTGATATGTATCTGTTCAGGTGTATTTTCAGGAGAGGATTCATCACATATGATAGTAGTGACACCTGAAAGTATATCATCACAAGCACAGGCAAAGTTGTAACTCGGTGTAGTATCAGTATGCAAAATAACAGAGGCATCCATATCATCAGCAGGTGTGCATATCTTCCCTCTTAGTAGGTCATGATAGACAATATCATGGCTGGGTTTTTTGAGCCTAATCACAAAAGGTTCACCTGATGTCTTGAGTCTGGCATATTCAGATTTGTCTAGTTGTTCACAGTCTCCCAAACAAGGGTAGGATTGTTTGTTTACTTTTGCAGAAGCATTCTCTTGTGCGTACTCTTCTTGGGTGCAGGTACAGACAAATGCTTTACCTTCTTCCAAAAGTTTAATGGCAAGTGTTTGATGCATATGCAAATGTTCACTTTGATGAAATACAGATGTATGTATCAGGGCAAACTTTTCTAAAATCTGCATGATTTCAGTATCTTTTCCCTCTATAGTCTCAGCTTTATTTATATCAGCAATACGTACAATAAAGCCATCAGAGCGTTGTTGTGCTACAAGGTAATTTACAAGAGCAGTCCTAAGATCACCTATAGTCATCTCTCCACTAGGAGAAGGTGCAAATCTAAGCATGTATCAGACTCCTATTGAAGAGTTATTAGAGGTACTCTAAAGTTATATGTATGCTATTATAGTGGTTTTTAATTATAAATATTTTAAAGGGATAAGCACTTATTAGATAAAATACACTTCTTAAGCATAAAGGGTAACAAGCATGAACGAAAAAAAAGATTTTTTACGTACTATCGTTGAAGAGGACTTGAAGTCTGGCAAGTGTAAAGAGGTGGTGACAAGGTTTCCGCCAGAACCTAATGGCTTTCCTCATATAGGACATGCGAAGTCTATCGCTCTTAACTTTGGTATTGCCCGTGACTACAATGGGCACTGTAACTTACGAATGGATGACACCAACCCTACCACAGAAGATACCAAGTATGTAGAAGCACTCAAAGATGCCGTACATTGGTTAGGGTTTGAGTGGGAGGGTTCTGTACGTTATACCTCTGACTATTTCCCTCAAATTTACGCATACGCTATACAACTCATCAAAATGGGTAAAGCCTATGTTGACAGCCTCACAGAAGAGGAGATACGCGAATACCGTGGTACCGTTACCCAAGCAGGAAAACGCAGTAAATATGCCCAGCGTAGTATCGAAGAAAACCTTGATCTTTTTGAGCGTATGAAAAGGGGAGAGTTTAAAGATGGAGAGCATGTGTTAAGAGCCAAGATAGATATGTCAGCAGCCAATATGAAGATGAGAGACCCACTCATGTACCGCATACGTCATGCAGAGCACTTTAGAGCAGGCAATGAGTGGGCAGTTTATCCTATGTATGACTTTGCACACTGTTTGTCGGACTATATTGAGGGTGTATCGCACTCTATTTGTACATTGGAGTTTGAAAACAACCGTGACATCTATGACTGGGTACTTGAGACCCTTGAACTTGAGCCTCCACGCCCTTACCAACATGAGTTTGCACGTTTGGGTATGAACTATACGGTGATGAGCAAACGAAAACTTTTGGAGCTTGTGGAAGGCAAGTATGTCAATGGCTGGGATGACCCACGTTTGCCTACTATTGCTGGCTACAAAAGACGTGGCTATACACCAGAGTCTATCTTGACCTTTTGTGAGCAGATAGGTGTTGCCAAAGCCAACTCTATGGTAGATGTATCACAGTTGGAGTTTTGTATCCGTGATGACTTAAACACTAAAGTACCACGTGTGATGTGTGTACTTGACCCCATCAAGGTAACGATAGAAAACTATGAGGGAAGTGAAGAGATAGATGCATCTTACTACCCGCATGATGTACCTAAAGAGGGTTCAAGAAAACTGCCATTTTCTCGTGAGATTTACATAGAACGTAATGACTTTATGGAAAACCCGCCAAAAGGCTATTTCCGTTTGACCCCAGAACAACCTGTAAGACTCAAACATGCCTACATCATCGCGTGTAAAGAAGTGGTGAAAGATGAGAATGGTAATGTGCTAGAGATAAAAGCGACCTACTACCCTGAGTCTAAAAGTGGTTCAGATACCAGTGGTATCAAGGTTAAAAGTGCCATTCACTGGGTATCGGCAGCAGAGGCGAAAGAGGTTGAAGTAAGACTTTACGACAGACTCTACTCAGCAGAAGCACCTGAAGGTATAGAAGACCTAAATCCAGACTCTCTACACATCGTAAGCAATGCCCTTATAGAGCCAGCGGTTATTACACAGAAGTGTGACGAGAGATTTCAGTTTGAAAGACAGGGGTATTTCTATGCCGATCCTGTGGACTACAGCGATGAAAAACCTGTGTTTAACAAGATAGTGGGACTCAAAGACTCTTGGAACAAAAAGAGTAAAAAAGCTGAGCAAGCACCAAAAGCACCTGCGAAAAAAGAGCAGATAGATGGTGAAGTCGTACCCATGACAGAGGCACAAGAGGCACTGTATGCGAAATATACCAATACACTTGGGCTTAACACAGAAGTTGCTAACACCCTTGCACGCGATGCACAGCTTTCGGACTTTTTTGAAGAGGCATTGTCTGCATATAACAGCCCAGTAAACCTTGCAAACATCATTACCAACGATGTAGCAAGAGAACTCAAACAGATGGAAGTCTCTGCACTTAAGTTTACTGCTAAAGAGATCGCGTCACTTGTCAAACTCATAGATGACGCAACTATCTCTAGCAAAATAGCCAAACAGGTCTTCGAGGAGATGGTAAAGTCAGGAGAGAGACCTGAACAGATCGTAGAAGACAAAGGACTTGTGCAGATAAGCGATCCAGCTCAAATTTTGCCTATCATCGAAGAGGTTATCGCAAACAATCCAGACAATGTAGCGAAATTTAAAGCAGGAAACAACAAACTTTTAGGCTTTTTTGTGGGACAGGTACTAAAAGCCACAGGTGGCAAAGCCAATCCTCAAGTGGTGAATGAACTTGTGTCTAACCAGCTATACTGAGATGTTTTATGAATGGATAATTTTATCTTATTTATTAAACTTAAACTTAAACTAAATAATATATAGATACTATATCTGAAAGATAAAACCCTTATATTTGTACATAAAAAGGATATCGATGAATAAGTCAGATATTTTAACACAATTACGTGCAGCAAAAGCGGCACATATTAATTGGGTACAGCGTGCCAAACTACTCATTTCAGGATTTGATGTAAATGAAGATTCTATACCTGTAAACTCTACAGAGTGTAAATTTGGAAAATGGTTTTACTCTGATGGTCAACTACTCTCTACCATTCGTAATAACCCTAGTGAATGTATGACTGAAATAGAAGATTTACACTTTCAATTACACGATGTATATTTAAATATCTTTAGTATTTATTATAATACAGAAAAAAAGAGTTTTTTTTCTAAACTCTTTGGTTCCAAGAAAAAAATAAGTGATTCAGATAGAGAGTTGGCAAAACAGTATTATATTGAAATGGAAGAAATATCTAAAAAGCTAATAGAAAATATCAATCGTATGGAGAGGCTAATTGTTGCTATTTCTGATGCAGAGATAGAAGCATTAGTTTAGATAGTGGTCTAAAGTAAACATTAAATCTTCATCCAACTCCATATTGCTTTGCATCCATCTTATATAGCCTTTGTCTGCCTTACATATCTCTTCTATTTCTCTGTCTTTGTATTTTCCAAACTTGAATGTTTTCAAC
>JALSSQ010000291.1 GCA_026984165.1 Sulfurovum sp. | reverse complement strand
CAGAACATAGGAGAGTGTAAACCTAACTGTGTAAACCCACCTACTACTCCTAAATTACTTTGTATATTTTAACATAATCTCACTGAAGAATATACAAAGTTGAGGATAAATTTCACTCCAATATCGAATACTTGTTCTATTCCATTTTTCTTGTTGTTCCTGTGTAGCAAGATACATAACCTTAAATGCAGATGCCTCAGTAGGGAATGAGCCTTTAGTTTTTGTCTTTCTTTTAATGGTTGCATTGAGAGATTCTATTGGATTTGTGGTGTAAATTAGCTTTCTAACTGAATCTGGATATTTGAAGAAAGTAGCTAATTCTTCCCAGTGAGTCTGCCAGGAGGCTGTAATATTGGGATATTTTTTACCCCAAATATCATTAAAGGAAGTCAAGGCAAGTTGTGCGTCTTCTTCACTATAAGCTGAGTATATAGATTTTAAATCTTTAGCAACAGCCTTTCTGTCTTTCCAAGAGACAAACTTAAGTGAACTTCTTATTTGATGCACGATACATCTTTGTATTTCTGCTTTAGGATAAACTGCTTTGATAGCTTCATTGAAGCCATTAAGACCATCTATCGCAAAGATAAGGACATCTTGCACTCCTCTTTTTTGAATATCATTAAGTACAGTAAGCCAATATTTGCTTGTTTCATTTTCTCCTATCCAAATACCAATAATCTCCTTCTTGCCCTCAAGAGAGATACCTAACATGATATATGCAGCTATATTTTTAACAACTCTATCAACTCTGATTTTTAGAACTGTTGCATCCATAAAAATGATTGGGTATATTTTATCTAGTGGTCTTGACTGCCACTCATTAGCTTTCTCAATTACTTTTTCAGTAATATTTGAGATAGTTTGTGTAGATAGTTCATATCCGTATAAATCATCAAGATGAAGCTGTATATCTCTTACACTCATACCTTTGGTATAGAGTGAAAGAATAAGATCTTCTGTACCATCTAAATAGATTTCACGCTTTTTTACCAGCTGTGGTTCAAAGCTTGAATCTCTATCTCTAGGGATAGATACATCAAACTGTCCATATTTAGAATTTATAGTTTTTCCGTTGTAGCCGTTACGAGCATTTGAACTAGTTGATTCTTGGTGTTTACCATAGCCTAAATGTGAAGTCAATTCTTCTTGTGTGGCAGTTTGTATGACTTCTTTAAGTATATTTTTAAACTCAGCTGTTATGTCATCAAGAGAAGTTATCTCTCCTGATGCTAGTTGTTTTTTTAACTCTTCATGGTTTATTAAGCTCATATGTAAATCCTTTAAAATTGTTCACTTGTTAGTTTAGCAAATGAATCTGGTTTTTGAGGTTTACACAGTTTATTTTACAAGCTCGTTGAGGTTTAATTTTTCAATAAAATTTTGCCTTTGTCTCAAAAAATTCAAATCACAGTCCATTTTATTTAAAAAATAATGATTGATTTCATCTAAATTTCATTTTGCTTTTGTAATCGCCCTTTTGTGGATCATATCGGCGTGGTATTGACTCAGCATGCTCCTGATAGTTCATTCCCTTCGAATCACACTACTTTTATACTCGGCATCGCCTTTTTGCTTTCGCTTTATAAAAAAAGAAAAATTTATCTTATGTTTTGGTATTTTTGGGATTTATCGGTGGATTTG